>JBCDKT010000087.1 GCA_038746285.1 Bacteroidota bacterium | reverse complement strand
GGGGCTTTTCTGTCGCCTGCGGCGCCCGGTTTCTCGGCCGGCCGCGGCGGCGGCCTTTCCTTTGGTTCCTTTCTGTTTGAGATCTTTCCCCACTGTATTGTACTCTGGCCGCGTCGGGTTCGAGTCCCGGCGCGGCTTTCCCCGAGAGAGAGAGCTGGCAGCGTGCCCGGCTGCTCTGAGAAGCTGAGTTCCGGGAGGACCCTAGTTTCTCAGTTGCAGGGCTGAGCGTCAGGCTTCGATCCCTGGCGGCCGCTCCCTCGCTGATCGCTGCTCGTTGGCTGATCCGAAGTCCTGATCCGTCTCCCGGGTACCGCTCTCGTGCTCCGCGTGCGTGTCGAGTGCCGCGAGACCTGCTTCGCGCGCTCTGCTCTCGATCCGGGACCGTGTCTTGGACTGTGTCTTGCCGCCGTTTCACCAATGCCTCCAGCTCCCGCGTCGGACTTTTACTTAGAGGTGAACGAGCAGTCGGTGGCGGCCTCTTGGAAATTAGCGAAGACGGTGGATAAGAAGTTGCAGCTCCAGTCGGCCGACGTTGTGGCGGTTCTGGCGCACGTCTGGACGCTGCACCCGGATGCTCAAGTCCTGCCACTTTGCGGGTACGCGGTCGATCCCGAGTTTGCCGAGCGAACGCTCTCGGCTCTTCACGACCTGGGCTTCGACCCTTCCGTGGCGGGCTGGGGCGACGCCGTTGCTGAAGCCGCGGCGCGAATTGATTCAGAGCTGCTCACGCTTCGCGTCGAAAATCTGCGCGCGACGGACGGGTTTGATCGTTGCGTACTCTCCAACTCTGAGAACTGTCGCGTCATGGGCGCGAGGTTTGAGGCATTACTGGAAGCTGTGGCGGCGTTTGACATTACGCCGGCTGCTACCGCTCTTCCGGTGTCTGCTGGCACGCGCAACGCCGACGCTCGGGCGCCACCGCCCGACATGGACGCGTTCCCGCCTCTGACGTTGGACGACCTCTCCGCCCGCCGCGCGCACGTTAAGTTCGGGGACCTCGTCGGCCCAAGTGGCAAGCTGGACCGTTTGGCCTTCCTTGCTCGCGTGGTCGGGCCCTTGCGGCGGCCCGCAGCGCGCGCGGTCGACGGGCCGCTCGATCAGTTCTTAGAGGCTCTGAGCACCACCTTCCGCGACACGCCGGCGCTACGGCATTTCTCGTCACCGGCCAGTGCCTCGCACGCACAGCACGTCAGTCGCTGTTTCGCGGGCCTCGACACGTTCATCCTGGACCCGGCACTCGACATTCGCGCCCCAGGCCTCGAGCCGGACCCGTCGTTCGTCGTCGGCGAGTGCTGCCGGTACGCGCAGGGCTCCGAGGACGTGAAGGTCGACCTTGTCCAGCGCTACCTGCTCATCGAGTCCTTTCCGCAGTTGCAGCGCATCCTCGCCGGCGTCACGCACCAGCAGCGTTGGGCCATGCTCAGCGACCTCCAGTACGGGTTCATGGGCTCGACGTCGGCACTGCTCCCGAATTCTCTTCGTCGGCTCGACCGCCAGCTCGACCGCTTCTCGCACCTCATCGAGGACGAGCTGTCGCCGCCCGTTCGCTTGAGCGAGTTCCTCAGAAGCTACCGAGCGGCCCAGGCCGCCGCCCGGGACACGCCGCGGGCGTCCGAGCCGGCGTCGTCGGCGACCGATCCTGCTGCGGGGGCCTCCTCGGACGCAACGTCGCTTCTCAAGGACGTCCTCCTGTCGACGAGCTTCAAGGCGGCGCGGACCAGGCTCAACGCCCTCCCCCTCTCGGATTCGCTCGGGTTCGTCGCCGCGGTCCTGGCGGAGATTCGTCGCGGCGAAGACGTCTCTGCTGTTCTCCTCCAGATGCTTTACACCGGCAAGCCACTCACGCAGACTGACTGCCTGCAACGCGTCGCGCTGCTCGCGCCCAAGAACGCGCACGGCACCTTCGCGCAGTACGTCAGCGCGGCCCTCGCCTCCAACTACACCGGCGTCGAGTTGAACGCGGACTTCGAGGTGCCGCTCCCGGCTGGGTTCCTCACGCAGCTCAAGTCCGGCGAGTTTGGAAAAATCCGCGCCACTTGGTGCACGGTGCTGAAGGACTCCATCCTCCGAGGGCGCTTCGGGAAAGACACCTTCACCGGCTGCGTCGACAACGCCCTCCGGTGCGCGGAGGACGTCCGGTCGTGCTGCAGCATCATGAACGTCGTCTTCACGCTCGCTGGCTTCGCGCCGGCGGGCAACGACTCATGGCAGGCGCTCTGCACCAGGTGCCTGATCATCCTTGAGTCTGCGCCGGTCGCCTCGCGCCCTCGCATGTTTCCGCTCATCGAGGACTTCATGTCCAGGGCCTGTGACCAGGCTCTCTCGAGGTTCAACGAGGCCGTGTCTGGGCCGCCGGGTTTCCACTGGGACCCGGTCTTTGGCGCCAGCTCGTCGTTCCGCTCCCGGTTCGCCGAGATTGAGACTCTTCTGAGTCAGTCCGCGGTGGCTGCCCGCGCGGGGCTGCACGTCGTGTCCGCGTTCCCGGCGGGACAGGGCCACAGCTCGCGGGGCGGTGGTGGCGGCGTCGGCGGCGGCGCCGGCGCTGGGGGGGCCGCTGGGAGTGGCAACGGCGGCGGTGGCGGCAGTGCTGGCGGCGGTGCTGGCAGCCGACGTCAGAACACGCAGGGCGGCCAAGGCGGCGCGGGGGATGCCGGCGCCGGTCGGTCCTCCAAGCGCGCGCGCACCATGCGCGCTGGCTACGCCATCATTAACAGCGCCCGCGTCGACGTGTTGGCGACACACCGCGAGGGCGACGTGGTCGCGGACGACGGCGTCAGCATTGTGCGGGCGGGCTCCGGCGGCGTGCACGTGCAGAACAAGGCCCAGCTGCGGCGGCTCCTCGGCCAGGACAAGTGCCTCCCAGTCGTCGGCTCTGGCCGTCGAGAAGCTGACGGTCGCTTCTTGTGCTGCCCCTGTCCGAACGAGCCGGGACACCAGTCGGCCACCAGTGCGGCGCACACTCGCCCGAGCGGCGTCGACCACCGTGATGTCCGCGCCTTGGACCACTTCGTCCGATTCCAACAATGACGGCGTGCCGCGGAGGGCGATCTTTCACCTCGGCCGCCCTCTGCAGCGGCGTCTGCGGCGTCGGAGTCGGCGAGCTGGAAGCGGCAGTTGGTGGACGCGCCGACGGGGGCGGCGACCAGACCGGCGCGCGGGCCGGGGTTGGGCAGGGACGACACGGCCTCGTCGGCGGCGCGTGTGGCGGTGGCCTCCGGCTCGGCGACCACCCAACCAGCCGCCGCGCGGCCGTCGGCTCTGCCTTTCGATCGGGGCCGCCCGACGGCGCTCGAGGACCTCGACGCGCTCCTCGCCGCGGCGCGGGCCGCTCCTTCGGCGACGCCGGACTGGTCGCTCAAGCCGGTCCTGTTCTGGCGCGAGAGCGAGACGCCGTGGGGATGCCTCTCGCAGTGGTACGCGCTGTCGGACGGTCACTTCCGGTGGCATGGCCTCGTCTGCTTCTGCGCGGAGCAAGCCATGATGGCGGCCAAGGCGCGTTTCTTCGGCGACGGCCGCGCGGAGCAGGAGATCTTGGCGGAGACGCACTCGGCCAGTGCCGTCAAGTCCCTGGGTCGGGCGGTGCGCGGCTTCGACACCGACCTTTGGAAGACAGTGGCCTTCGACATCGTCGTCAGCGTCAACTTGGCCAAGTTTTCGCAGAACCCGCAGCTGCTGGGCGTGCTCCTTGCAACGGGCCGGCGTCCCCTCGCCGAGGCGTCGCCGACCGACTGCGTCTGGGGCATCGGACTTGCTGCGGGCCACGGCGACGCGCTGTTTCCGTCGCGCTGGCGCGGTACCAACCTCCTCGGCCAGGCGCTGATGACGGTCCGAGAGCACCTCGCGGCGCTGCCTGCCACGGGCCGGCCACCTCCGCCGCCGGCGCCACCGCCTCCGCCAGGACGCGATTCGGCTCTCGAGGGCGCCCTCGCCGCCGTTCCTGCCGGCGCAGCTGCCGAAAGGCCGCCTTCGCCGCAGGGCTCGATCGCCTCCGGCGGCTGCGCGGGTCGTTCTGTTCCGTCCCACCGGTCTGGGCCACGCCTCGCGCGTGCGCCTTTAGAGTCCGCGGGTCGCGCGCTCGTGCCAGCGCTTTGCCGTCCTGTTCCGTCCCACCGGTCTGGGCCACGCCCCGCGCGTGCGCCTTTAGAGTCCGCGGGTCGCGCGCTCGTGCCAGCGCTTCGCCGTACTGTTCCGTCCCACCGGTCTGGGCCACGCCTCGCGCGTGCGCCTTTAGAGTCCGCGGGTCGCGCGCTCCTGCCAGCGCTTCGCCGTCCTGCGGATGCCCACCGGTCTGGGCCACGCCTCGCGCGTGTGCCTTTAGAGTCCGCGGGCTGCGTCCTCGTCGTTGTCGTCTCGTCGGCCGACGCTCCGCCGCGAGTCGCTCTCCGGGGGTCCCGCCTTCCGGCAGAACCTGTCGCCGTTGGCCGGCGTGACGAGACCATCGCCTGGGCCCGGCGGCTGCTCCCGGACGTCGTCGTCGTTGCCAACGACCTCGAAGCCGTCCTCGCGGCCGAGTTCACGAACGGCGAGCTCTCGCCGTTTCGACTCGCGTGGGTCGTTGCGGTTCCCTCGGCCGCACCGCTCCTCGCGCAGGGCGACACGACGTGGGCCTGCGCGGCGGACGTCGGGGCGGTGGACGCTCTGGCAGTGGCGGTCGCGCTGGCCAAGCTGGGCGCGCTCGCCCCTGGCCGCGGCCTCGCGCCGGACATGCGGCAGTTCGACTGCGGCGGCGCGGGCGAGTCCGTCCTCCTGCCCGCGCCCGACCCCCAGACGGAGGACAGCGCGGCCTTCGAGGCCGTCGCGTCGGCGGCTCTCGCGACCCAGGACGACCTCCGACGTGCACTGCGGGAGATGGAGGACGAGCCCGGCGACGACGGCTACTTCGCGCGCCTCTCCGAGCGCGTCGGCGCCGGCCCCGGCGTCGCTGAAGTCCCGGCGCACACCAGGAATGATCGCCGGCGGGGCCTCGACGTCGCGATCCGCCAGCCCTTCGTCGAGACCTTCCACCCGCCGACGACGACCTATGCCGGGTCGCCGCGCGCCCAGCCGGCCCCGCCGGCAGGCTTCCGACCACGCGGCTTGCCCGATCTGCTCACGGCGTCCGGCCTGCGCCTGCTCGGCGCCTGGTGCCGCGAGCATGCCGAGGCACTCGAGCGCGCGTGGGCCGGCGGCGACGGCACGCGCATCGACTTCCGCAAGACGCTCGTCCTCGGCCAGGAATACGTCGTGCCCGAGGCGCGCGGCATCGTGTGGGATCTTCGGCCCGATCCCGACGGCTTCATCCACCCGCTGGACTTCACGAACAGCCCGGTGTCCCACCTGAACTTGCCCTACCTCATCGCCGAACTCGAGGGGGTTGGCTGGCCCGACGCGGAGCTCATCGGCTTCCTCCGCGACGGCGCTCAGTTCAAAGCAGACGTCGGCTTGGACTGCGTCTTGATGCCTCATCTGTTGAGCCTTGCGCACGGCCTGCGTCGCGTCGACGACGGCCTGCGGAAGCTGTGCGACAAGGGCTATTACCTCGTGGCGGAGGCGCTGCCGTTCTTCCCGATCCGCTGCGCGCCCTCGGGCAGCGTCGAGCGGAAACACGAGCCAGGACGGCCGCGGCGGATTGAGGACCAAGGCCAGCCGCGGCGACCACTGCAGTCGACGGCCCCAGGCCCGGCGCCGAACAAGCAGCGCCGGCTCAACCAGCCGGTCGTGCCGTTGAACGTGGCGATCGACATCCACGGCTCGGTCGAGGACAGCGCCAAGTGGCCGAAGGAAGAGAAGCCCACGGCGCACCAGCTCGCGCGGAACGCGATGATCCTCCGCTCGGCTGCCGCGCTGTCCGGCACGTTCGTCCTGTCGTTCACAGACGACAGCTCGGACTTCTTCAACCAGATCGCTCTCGCGCCATGCGAGTGGTGGAAGACGGCCGCGTTCTGGCGCAGTTGGTCGCCGGACGCTAAGTGGATGTTCCTCATCGCTCTCTCCGTGGGCTTTGGCATCTCGGCGGCGTCGAACATCGCCCAGCGCTTCTCCGGCAGCATCCGTTTCTTGATCCTTCGGGAGATGGACCGCCTGGAGCAGCAGTCCGTCGCGGAGGTCGGCCTGACGCAAGGCGAGCAACGGTGGCGAGCGCGCCGGCAGAGCCTCGGCTTCAGCGGCGTCGATCTGCGCCTGTTCGACAGTGCGATCTTCACCGACGACCCAGCGTTCCAGGCTGTCGGCGTTCCTCGCACGTGCCGCCTGGTCCGCGCGGCGCGGCGCGTCGTGCTCCGGCTCCGGCTGCGCATGGCACAGCCAGCCAAGCGGTTCCTCGGCATCGGCGTGCCGTGGCTCGGCCTCCACAACCTCCTGGCCTTCGGCGTCCTGGCCATCCCCGCCGACAAGCGGCTTCGCGCTATCAAAGACATCCGGCGCGCGCTTGACGGCGAGCTGACGCGGTCGGAGGCCCGCTCGCTGCTCGGCCTGCTGGCCCATCTGCTGCCGTGGGCGAACATGGACGAGAACACGACGCGCGGTCTCTTTGTTTTCGGTGACCTCGGGCCGCAAGACTGCGTCCAGCTCGTGCACCGCGCGCGTCTGTCGGCGTGGTCGCAGCGCCTCGCCGCCTGCTCGGGCGTATGCGCGTCTTCGGTCTTCTCGCCGGTCGAGGCGAGGCCGGACGCGCGTCCGAGCGTCTTCATGTTCATCGACGCCGCCAAGGCGGGCACGCCGACGCCTGGTCTCGGGGGCTTCCTGCACGGCTACTGGTTCCACGTCCCCATCCCGCCGTGGTTGGTCGAGGGCGACCTCGCATTGCCCATCAACGAGCTCGAGTTCGCCACGTTTGAGTTGGCGCTCAAGACGTTCTGGCCGGTCGCGGCGAACGTTCCTGCCGGGCTGTTCTCCGACTCTCTCGCCTCGTACTTCGCGGCGCGCAACGCCTCCTCCAGGGCGCCGTTGATGGTCTTCGTGTGGGATCGGCTGCGCCGCTGCCGGGAGTTCCGCGAGTGGTCGACGGCGGGCCTTTGGCTCGCGCACACCTTCGGTCCTGGGAATCCTGGCGCCGACATGGCGTCTCGCGGCTACTTCGACAAGCTTGCGGCCTTCTGCGCCCAGATCGGTGTCGTCTCGACGCGCCTCGATCCTCCTCCGGAGGCCGTGGCTGCGCTCGACGCGCTCGTCGCCGAGCACGTCGCGTTGCATGCCGCCGCGGCGCACGTGTCGCGGCACGCGTCCTCGCGGCGTAACGCTCAGCCCGACAACCTCTGCGGCGACGGTCCCCGCGTGTCGCTCACGTCGGGGGTTCGCGCACCGTCCCCTGAACGCCCACCGAAGCGTACCCGCCTGGTCGTGCCGCTTTGTGGCCCGCCGACTTGGATCGAGGGCGACGAATCGCCGCCGTCGTCGGCCCAGCAGCCGCTGCCGGGCGCCGGCGGCGACGCTCCCTCCTCCGGGGGTCGCTCGGCGCCGCCGGGTGAACCATCGCCCGCGCCGCAGGCGCCGTCGCCGGCGTTGGCGCAGTCGCGTCGTCCTCCGCCTCGAGCTGATTCCGCCGCATCACGACGTCAGGATTTCGGTTCAGTAAGTGTGGCGCGCGGTTTCTTCGCTCGGGGCCCCGGCGCCGCGACCTCGTCCCTCGAGCTCCGGCCCGCTGACGGCGCGTGGTTCGCCGCTCTGCAGCGCGCTGTGCACGCCGCGACGGCCGAAGCGTCGCCGGCGAGCACGCTCAAGACCAACATCCAGCACTGGCGTCCCTGGACGGTCTTCTGCGGCCTGATGGGCACAAGCCCCATCCGCAACGATCGGCGGGCCAACTCGGGCGCGGACGAGGCTGGCTTCGACCGCGAAGTCACGCTGCTGTGCTCGTTCTTCGTCTGGCGCTATCAGAACATGATGCCGCGGGCCCGCTCCTCGCCCGCTCCGAAACCACAAAGCGCCATGAACTCTGTGATCGCCGTGCGCCGGGTCCACCGTGACCACTATGACATCGAAATGGTCTCGACGCGTCGCCTGGGCCGCGTCCTCAAGGGCCTGCTTCGCGCGTTTGTGCGAGAGCACGGGGCCGACGCGTTGTTGCCGGCGCGCAAAGAGCCGATGACGCGCGAGCTCCTGTCGGCGTTGCTGGCGCTTCCGTTCGACGACAGCGACCCCGCGGTTCTCATGTTCCGGGCTATGCTGTGTGTCTGCTTTCAGGCTGGCTTCCGCAAAAGCGAGGTCGCCATTCCCGACGACGCTGTCTTCGGGCGCGAGCGGCTCTGCCGATCCGCGCTGCGCTGGTACATCAACGGCACCTTCCACCCGGCGCTGACGCCGGAGCTCCGGCGCCAGCTCAGCCGAGGCGACGCAGCGGTGCTCACGCCGCCGCCGTCCAAGAATGACCCCTTCGGCGTCATCTTCGGCGGGATCCCCATCTACCTGCCGTTCGACCCGTCGCTGCCGTTCTCGGCGGCTCGGCACCTCGCCGACCTCGAGCTTCGCTTTCCATGCTCTAACCGCGACGCCACACCTCTGTTTACCACAGACGGTCGCTTCGCCCCGTTCCGTCACGCGCAAGCCGACTCCCGGCTTCGGGCGCTTCTCGTTCGCGCCCTCCCTGCCGCTGACGTGGGCAAGTACTCCATGCACTCCTTTCGCATTGGTCTTGCTTGTGCCCTCCTCGAGGCAGGGGCGTCGCGAGCCCAGATCCACTCCCTCTGTCGTTGGGCGCCCAATAGTCCCTCCGACGCCCTGTACGCGCGTCCCAACCCGGAGGCGTGTGTGAGTTGGATCTCCCGTGCCGCCGCGGTCGCGGTCACGTCGGTCACTTCGGCGAATCTCCCCCGCATTGACAACGACGACGTTGCGCTCGTCTTGTCGCGGCTCAGCGATAGCGCCTTAGGCGGGTAGCTCCGCCCCCCTGTCATTACTTCCTTGCCTTCAGCCCCTCGCGGTGCTCTCGGCGCGCTGCGCGCTGCCGCACACGGCCCCGCGCGTTGCCCCTTTCGGTGGGGTCTCGTACTCGGAACCTTCGGATCCTCCTCCGCTCGCGCCTTTCGGCCTCGGTTGGGGCTTTTCTGTCGCCTGCGGCGCCCGGTTTCTCGGCCGGCCGCGGCGGCGGCCTTTCCTTTGGTTCCTTTCTGTTTGAGATCTTTCCCCACTGTATTGTACTCTGG
>JBCDKT010000086.1 GCA_038746285.1 Bacteroidota bacterium | reverse complement strand
GATCTTCGACTCGGCCAACCCCACCGGCGGTGACGACGACCTGCTCACCCCCGGCACCGGCGTCGGCAACGACACCGCGCTGGGCAACGTGCTGATCATCTCCGAGGACGCCGACAGCTCCGACCCCGACGACAATGGTGGGGGCGGGACGATCATCTTCTCCTTCGAGCAGGAGGTCACCGTTGCCTCGGTCGGCATCCTCGACATCGACGTGAGTGAGGCGGCTGACATCACGGCCTTCGACGGCGACGGCAACGTGATCACGATGACCTCGGCCGATGCCCTGGGCGACAACAGCGCGCAGACGGTCACGGTCGATGCCGACGGCGTGCGCCGCCTGGAGATCGCGTTCTCCTCCACCGGTGCCGTCACGAGCCTCGACTTCGAGTGCCCGGACACGATCTGCGAGGACTTCGACGTGGACCTCATGCCGATCGGCAGCACGACCGTCCCGGCAGAGGGTGGCTTCATCGAGTTCAAGGTGACCGTCACCAACAACGACGACAACGACGTCTGCCCCGTCCAGGGCTGGCTGATCGAGGAGCTGCCGAACGGGAACGTCCAGAACCCGGCGCGCGGCCCCATTGACATCACCCTGGCCCCGGGCGAGATGTTCATGCGGACGCTCAAGTTCCGCATCGGGCCGGGCGCGCAGGCAGGCGACTACTTCTGCAGCGGTGCCATCGGCCTCTTCCCGGACGTGATCGCGCGGAACGGCTTCGTCTGGACGAAGCTCGAAGGCGGTGGCTTCCGCGGTACCGGCTCCGGCGGCGACATCGTCCTGCTTGACGCGGCCACGAACCTCCCCGTCGACGACATCGACTGGCTCAAGGCCCCGGTCGCAACCAGCACGGCGACGCCGCAGGCCACGTCGCTCGGCAGCTACCCGAACCCGTTCCACAGCGCCACGACGGTGGAGTACACGGTCACGGAGTCGAGCCCGGTAACGCTCCAGGTCTACGACCTCACCGGCCGCGTCGTCGCGACGCTCGTCGAGGGGCTCCAGGAAGCCGGCACGCACCGCGTCGCATTCGACGGGCGCGACCTCGCGGCGGGCACCTACCTCTACCGACTCCAGGTCGGTGACGAGACCCGCACGCACCGCGTGGTGCTGACGAAGTAGCCACACCCTCTGGACCTGCCTCCAGCGAAGCGCCCCGGCCTGAGCCCTCAGGTCGGGGCGCTCTCTTTTTGAACACTCTGCCTCGGTCTCGCCCGCTGACCGATCTTGGAAGGTACCCACCAACCCACCTCGCCATGCCTCGCCCTGGACTCCTCGCCCTCCTCTGCTGCCTGCTCGCTCCCTCCGCCCTCGCCCAAAACACGCCGACGCCTGACTTCCGGCTGACGAAGGACCAGACGCACAACCGGTTCAGCAGCGCGATCCCGCCCGCGCTGACGGTCCCGTCCGGCGCGGTCATCGAGGCCTACACCGAGGACGCCTCCGACGAACAGATCACGGCGACCTCCACCGTCGAGGCCGTCACGAACCTCGACTTCGACCCGATCCACCCGCTCACGGGGCCCGTCTACGTCGAGGGAGCGCTGCCGGGCGACGTGCTCGCGGTCACGCTGCACGAGATCGAACTCGGGGCCTACGGATGGACCGCCGTCGTGCCCGGCTTCGGATACCTCGCCGACGAGTTTCCCGAGCCGTACCTCAAGACGTTCACCTTCGGGGAGGGGCAGACCGTCGCCCGCTTCAGCGACGGTATTTCGGTCCCGCTCGCCCCGTTCCCCGGCGTGATGGGCGTGGCCCCGGCGACGGACGAGATGCTCTCGACCATCCCGCCGCGCGCCAACGGCGGCAACATGGACGATCCGCACCTCGTCGAGGGCACGACGGTCTACTTCCCTGTTTTCGTCGAGGGCGCGCTGTTCTCGATTGGCGACGCGCACGCGGCGCAGGGAGCGGGCGAGGTCTGCGGCACCGCCATCGAGGCCCCGATGCGGATCGTCTACGAGGTCAACGTGCTCAAGGGCGGGCGCTCGATCCCCGAGCCGGAGTACGAGACCGAGGCCTACTACGCCGTCACCGCCTTCGCCGAGACCCTCGACGAGGCCTCGAAGAAGGCGACGCGCTACATGATCGGCTACCTCGTCGCCGAGCGCGGCCTCGACCGCTACGACGCCTACGCGCTCGTCTCGCTCGCAGGAGACCTCAAGATCGCCGAGGTCGTCGACGTGCCCCACGTCCTAGTGGCGATGCACCTGCCGAAGGCCGTCTTCGGCGAGTAGGCTTTTCCGCCTGCGCCCTCGGGAGGATTCGAACCTCCGACCTGCGGTTTAGGAAACCGACGCTCTTTCCCCTGAGCTACGAGGGCAGGCCATGAAGATAGCTCTCCTCGAAGATAGCTCTCTTCGGCACACGGTGGAAATAACACGAGTGGCTGCACACAGCAGTGCGCCGTGCCCTAGCTTGGGCGCTCCGCCGCCTTCCCCTGCCGCGCCTCATGCCTGCCGCTCGCCTCGACCGCCGCGCCGTCTGGGCGTGGTCGCTCTACGACTTCGCCAACTCGTCGTTCACGACGCTCGTCGTGACATTCATCTACGGCACCTACTTCACTGGTTACATGGTGCTCGCCCCGGACAGCGCGGGGGCGCTCGTGCCGGACCCCGAACGCGGCACCGTCCTGTGGTCGCGCGGCGTGGCGATCACGGCGATCTGCGTCGCCCTCCTCTCCCCCTTCCTCGGGGCGCTCGCCGACCGGAGCGGGTCCCGCAAGCGGTTCCTCGTCGGGACGACCACGGTCTGCGTCGCCGGGACGGCGATGCTGTTTTTCGCCGAGCCGGGCGAGGTGGCGCAGGCGCTCTTCTGGTTCATCCTCGCCAACATCGCCTTCGAGATGGGGGCGGTGTTCTACAACGCCTACCTCCCCGAGATCGCCCCGCCGGAGGCGATAGGCCGCGTCTCGGGCTACGGGTGGGCGCTGGGCTACGTCGGCGGCCTGCTGTGCATGGCACTTGCGCTCGTCGTCTTCGTCCAGGCTGAGGTCCCGCCGTTCGGGCTCAACCCGGCCACCGGCGAGCACGTCCGGGCGACGAACCTCCTCGTCGCGGCGTGGTTCGCGCTCTTCAGTGTGCCGACGTTCCTCGTCCTCCGCGAGGTGGCAGCCGAGGACAAGCCGCGCGCCGGGGCGCTCCTCAAGGCGAGCTTCGGCGAGCTGCGGGAGACGGCGCGCGAGTTGGGGCGCTTCCGCGAGATCGTCCGCCTGCTCGTCGCCCGGCTGTTCTACAACGACGGCTTGGTGACGCTCATCGCCTTCGGCGGCATCTACGCCCAGGGCACGCTCGGCTTCACGATCGAGGAGGTGCTTCTCTTCGGGATCGTGCTCAACGTTATGGCCGGCCTCGGCGCGTTCGGGTTCGGCTTCCTCGACGACAAGCTCGGCGGGCGGACGGTGATCTTCATCTCGCTCGCGCTCCTCACCGTCGCCTCCCTCCTGGCGATCCTCACGACGAGCAAAGCCATTTTCTGGGTCTCCGGCATCTTGGTCGGCATCGCCATTGGTCCGAACCAGGCGTCGAGCCGGTCGCTGCTGGGCCGGTTCGTGCCGGACGACAAGGAGACGGAGTTCTTCGGCTTCTTCGCGTTCTCCGGCAAGGCGACGGCGTTCATCGGCCCCCTCATGCTCGGCGTGCTGACCGACGTCTTCGGCACGCAGCGCGCCGGGGTCTCGATTGTGCTCGTGCTCTTCGCCATCGGCGCGGTGATCCTGACGCGCGTCGATGAAGCCGAGGGCATCCGCCTGTCCGGTCGAGGATCGGGAAGCCGAGCGTCTGATGTAGCTTGAATCACCCTATTCATCGTTTGCCGCTTCCAACTCGTCACTCGAAATGCTCGTCCGCGATATCGCCGCCGCGCTCGAACGCTGGGCACCGCCCGGCTCGAAGCTGTCCTACGACCACGTCGGCCTCCAGGTCGGCGACCCCAGCGCAGAGGTGCAGTCGGTGCTCGTCGCGCTCGACCTTACCCCGGCCGTCGTGAGCGAGGCCGAGGCGATGGAGGCCGACCTCATCGTCACCCACCACCCGCTCCTCTTTCGCCCACTCAAGCGCCTCATCCCGACAGACTTCGTGAGCGGGCTGGCCTACCGGCTGGCACAGTCGGGGATCGCCTACTACGCCGTCCATACCAACCTCGACGCCGCGCCGGGTGGGGTCTCGTTCGCGCTTGCCGAGCACCTCGGGCTGGGCGACGTACGCTTCCTCGACCCGATGACGGAGGCGCTCACGAAGCTCGTCACGTTCGCTCCGCCGGACCACGCTGACGCCGTCCGGGCGGCGCTCGCCGCAGCAGGGGCTGGGCAGATCGGGGGCTACACTGCATGCGCGTTCACCTCAGCCGGCACCGGCCACTTCCGACCAGGCGACGGCACGGACCCGCACACCGGGGCACCCGGCGAGCTGGAGTCGGCCGACGAGGTGCGGATCGAAGCCGAGGTGGCGCGGTGGGACGTTTCGCGCGTCGTCGCGGCGCTCAAGCGGGCGCATCCGTACGAGGAGGTCGCGTACGACCTCTACCCCGTCGCGCAGCCCTCGACACGAGCCGGACTCGGGGCTATCGGCACGCTCGCAGGAACGATGTCACTCGACGCCGTCCTCGGTGTCGTGGCGGACAAGCTGGCGGCGGCGTCGCTGCGCTACGTCGGCGCGCCCGAAGCCGCCGTTGAGACCGTCGCGGTGTGCGGCGGCGCGGGGTCGTCGCTCGTCGGGAACGCCCTCGCGGCGGGGGCCGATGCGTTCGTGACGGCGGACGTCACCTACCACACCTTCTTCCAGCCCCTCGCCCCGGGCGGCACGCCGCGGATGGCGCTCATCGACGCCGGGCACTACGAGACCGAGTGGATCACCGAGCACCTCCTCGTCGGCTGGCTGTCGGAGCGTTTTCCGGGCCTCGACGTGCGTGCGACCGAGCACCGGACGAGCCCGATGCAGACGTTCGTCCGGGCGGACGGGTGAAGACTGACCGGGTCAGGCGTCTACCGTCTCCAGGTCGTAGGCTGCGTTCTGGTGCTCAAGGCGTGCCAGCAAGTCCACGCCTTCGCGGACCTCGTCGGCCGTCGGCGTCTCGCCGGCGAGGATGAGCCCGCGGAGGGCAGTCATCTCGCGGTCGCGCCCGACGCCGGCAGCGGCGAGCACCTGACTGTCTTTGAGGTAGTAGGCGATGAAGCGTTTCTCGCCCAGGTCGCCGTCGATGTGAACGGCGTCCCAGCCTTCGGCGTGGCCGAGGTAACGGACGTTGGTCCCGAACTGGCCGGACCAGAAGAACGGGATGCTCTCGTACCGAACGGCCTGCCCGGCCATGTTGCGCGCGGCGATGCGGCCGTGCTGCTGCGCGAGCTGCCAGTGCTCGATGCGGACGCGCTCGCCGGTCTGCGGGTTCGGAAACTGCGCGATGTCGCCCGCTACCCAGAGGTCGCTGCCGGCCGCGAGGTGCGCGTCGGCGATCACCCCGCCGTCGTCGCCGAGCGTGACGCCCTCGAGGAAATCCGTCGCGGGTACGACGCCGATCCCGACCACGACGAGATCGCCCTCAGCCGTCTGGCCGTCTTCGGTTCGGACGGCGAAGCCGGCGTCGGTCTGCTCGATGGCTTCGACGCCCGAGCCGAGGCAGAAGGTGACCCCGTTCTCCTCGTGGATCTGCTGGAAGAGGCCGCCCACCTCCTCGCCGAGCACGTTCTCGAACGGCACCTGGCTCGTCGAGACGACCGTCACGGCGAGGCCGCGCTTGGTCAGGCTCGCGGCAGCCTCCATCCCGATGAAGCCGGAGCCGATCACCACCGCACGCTCGGCCCCTTCGGCGCGCTCGGCGATCCGGTCGGCGTCGGCGGCCGTGCGGAGTGTGAAGACGCCGTCGGCGTCGGCCCCCGGTACGCCGAGCGTGCGCGGCGTCCCGCCGGTGGCGACGAGCGCCTTGTCGTACCGGAGCGGCTCGGCACCCTCGAAGTAGATCGTCTTCTCGGATGCGTCGAGCCGGGTGACGGTCCGGCCGCGCAGGACCTCGATCTCGTACGCGTCGAAGAAGGCGTCGTCTCGGAGCGGGAGGGCATCGCTTCCGGCGTCGCCGCTGAGGTAGCCCTTGCTGAGCATCGTTCGGTCGTAGGGCGCGGCGTCCTCCTTCGTCACGAGCACGAGGCGGCCGCCGAACCCGGCCTGGCGCAGCGCCTCGGCCGCCGCCTGACCTGCCGCGCCGCCGCCGACGATGGCGAACGTCGGCGTGCGTTCTTCGCAAGCCTGGCAGACGAACGCGGGCGTCTCCCCCTCGCTCTCGCGGTAGGTCGCCCCCTCCGGCGTCGTCTCCGCTCCCTCGGGCACGCGGACAAACACGGCGTCGCCTTCGACGCGGGCGTGGTAGCGGCTAAGCCCGTCGAGCGCGGGCGGGGTGGCGAGCGCGCCCGTCGTGACGTCGAACTCGGCCTGGTGCCAGGGGCAGACGACGAAGCGGCCGTGGAGCGCGCCGTTGGCGAGCGGCGCGCCGTAGTGGGTGCAGCGGGCACCGCAGGCGTAGAACCGGCCGTCGACGCGCGAGACGAGGACCTCGGTGTCGCCGACGGTGGCGGTCATCATCTCGCCGTCGGCGAGGTCGTGGACGGACGCAATGCGGGCTTCGGGCATAGCAGATCGGGAGAAAGGCGTAAGGAGAGATGCGTGCCGTCTAACGCACCCACTCCCGTCCCTGATCCGCAGGCCCGGTCTTGCTACACCACGCCGTGCCGCTTGCCGACCTTTGTGAACGCGGCGATGCAGCGGTCGAGGTGGGCGCGCGTGTGGGCGGCCGAGACCTGGACGCGGATGCGTGCCTCGCCCCTCGGCACGACGGGGAACGAGAAGCCGATGACGTAGATACCCTCGTCGAGGAGGTCGGCGGCGACGCCCTGGGCGAGCTTGGCGTCGTAGAGCATGATCGGGACGATGGGGTGCTCGCCGGGTTTGATGTCGAACCCGGCAGCGGTCATCTGGTCGCGGAAGTAGCGCGTGTTGTCTTCGAGCGTCTGCCGGAGGTCCGCGGTCTCCTCCAGCCGGTCGAGGACGCGGATCGAGGCGTAGACAATCGCCGGAGCGACGGTGTTGGAGAAGAGGTAGGGCCGCGAGCGCTGCCGGAGCAGGTCGACGACCTCCTGGCTGGCGACCGTGAACCCGCCCGAGGCTCCGCCGAGCGCCTTGCCGAGCGTGCTCGTGATGATGTCGACCTTGTCGAGCACGCCCCGGTACTCGGCCGCGCCCCGACCCGTCGGGCCGAAGAAGCCGGTCGAGTGGCACTCGTCGACGTGGACGAGCGCGTCGTACCGCTCGGCGAGGGCGCAGATCTCGTCGAGCTTGGCAATCG
Source organism: Bacteroidota bacterium (assembly GCA_038746285.1). Lineage (NCBI taxonomy): Bacteria > Pseudomonadati > Bacteroidota > Bacteroidota bacterium. Next base: position 1,934 of record JBCDKT010000086.1, on the reverse strand, counting down.
CGCCGTCCATCGAGAAGACGCCGTCGGTCGTAATCATGCGGACCTTGGCGTCCTGGCTGTCCTTCAGCGCGTCTTCGAGCTCGCCCATGTCGCCGTGCGCGAAGCGGTAGCGGGCCGCCTTGCAGAGCCGGACGCCGTCGATGATGCTCGCGTGGTTGAGCGCGTCGGAGATCACGGCGCACTCCTTGTCGAGGAGGGTCTCGAACAGTCCGGCGTTGGCGTCGAAGCAGGCGGCGTAGAGGATCGCGTCGTCCTTGCCGTGGTAGGCGGCGAGGCGCTGCTCCAGCTCTTTGTGGATCGTCTGGGTACCGCAGATGAACCGGACGGAGGCGAGCCCGAAGCCGTATTTCTCGATCCCCTCCTGCGCGGCGCGGATGAGGTCGGGGTCGTTGGCGAGGCCGAGGTAGTTGTTGGCGCAGAAGTTCAGCACCTCGGCGGCGTGCCCGTTCTGGCCGACCTGGATGTCGGCGTCCTGCTGCGAGGTGATGACGCGCTCCTCTTTGTAGAGGCCCGCCTCGCGGATGTCGTCGAGGATGTCGCGGTAGAGCGTCGTGGCAGTGTCGGACATAGGGAGTAGCGGTTGGGTTACGAAGGCTCAGCGACGCTGAGCTGGGCAGCGAGGTGCTCGATCATGTCGTCCACCATCCGGTCGAGGTCGAAGGCGGGCTGCCAGCCCCAGTCGGCGCGGGCCTGGCGGTCGTCGATGCTGGCGGGCCACGAGTCGGCGATGGCCTGGCGGAAGTCGGGATGGTACGCGACCTTGAAGCTCGGGAAGCGCTTCCGAAGCGCCGCGGCGAGTGCCTCGGCGGAGAAGCTGAAGGCCGTGATGTTGTACGAGGTGCGGACGCTTATCGCATCCGCATCGGCGTCCATCAGGTCGATGGTGGCACGCACGGCGTCGGGCATGTACATCATCGGGAGCCGCGTGTCCGGGCGGAGGAAGCAGATGTACGGCTCGTCCCGGAGCGCGGCGTAGAACATCTCGACGGCGTAGTCCGTCGTCCCGCCACCGGGCTTGGCGGCGTAGCTGATGAGGCCGGGGTAGCGGAGGCTCCGCACGTCGACGCCGTCCTGCCGGAAGGCGTAGCGGCAGAGCAGCTCGCCCGAGACTTTGGTGACTCCGTACATCGTGACCGGGTCGAGCGGGCCGGCCTGCGGCGTGTCCTCGCGCGGCGTCGCCGGCCCGAAGGCGGCGATCGACGAGGGCCAGAAGACGCGGAGGCCGTGCCCGCGCGCGACGCGGAGCACGTTGCGCAGGCCCTCGACGTTGACCGACCACGCGAGATCGGGCTTCCGCTCGCCCGTGGCCGAGAGCAGGCTGGCGAGGTGGTACACCGTCTCGACGTCGTGCGTGCGGACGAGCGAGGCGAGCCGGTCGCGGTCCTGCACGTCGAGCGTTTCGTAGAGCGCGTCGCCGCCGTTGGGGAGCGGGTGGAGGTCGGTCTCGAGGACGGCGTCGCGGCCATGCCGGCGGCGGAGCTCGGCCACGAGATCGCTGCCGATTTGGCCTCGGGCTCCCGTAACGAGGATCGTACCCACGGAGTCGATGTGTTGATGAGCGGAGGACGGGGTCGGGCGTACGCGCGGCGGGGGTGGCGGGTCCGCGCCCTCGGACGATACCGCACCCGCCCCGTCCGAAGCAAGCCGCGGCGAGCCTCGGTGTCGTAGCTTTCGCCCGCGCCTCACCTCCCTCAGGTCCGGGCGACCCTGCGTGGTCACCCCTACGTGCGCTAGGCGAAACCTGTCCTCTGTCTTCTGTCCTCTGAACCTCATGTCCCGCATCCAGTCCGTCATCGCCCGCCAGATCCTCGACAGCCGGGGCAACCCCACCGTCGAGGTCGACGTCATCACGAACGAGGGCGTGCTCGGCCGCGCCGCCGTCCCGAGCGGGGCCTCCACCGGCGAGCACGAAGCCGTCGAACTCCGCGACGGCG
>JBCDKT010000085.1 GCA_038746285.1 Bacteroidota bacterium | reverse complement strand
CCCGTGATCGCGATCACGGTGCCGAAGACGTCGCCGAAGTCGTCGTTGATGAGCGGGCCGATGGTGCCGGGCGGGAGCGCCGGGACGACGTCGGCGATGGCCTCGCGCATCTCGGTGAAGGCCCCCTCCACGTCGGCGACGGCGTACTCGACCTCGAAGGCGAACGAGGCCACGCCGGGCTCGACGCTGGTCTCGACGTGGTCGGTGCCCTTGACCTCTTCGAGGGCGCGCTCCATCGGCTCGGCGATGTGGCGCTCGACGCGCTCGGCGCTAGCCCCCGGCCACAGCACGGACACGACTGCCGTGCGAACGACATAGCCAGGGTCCTCGGCGCGGGGCAGGGCGAGGTAGGAACGGAGGCCCGCGAGCGCGAGCAGGGCCACGACGACGTAGACGACGACGCGGTTGTCGAGGGCGGTGCGGGTTAGACGCATGGGACTGGTAGGGTGGAGACGGGCAGGGTGCAGAGGGCTCACTAGGAGCCCAGCACTGAAAGCGAAGGACGAGGCATAGGGCGCACCGCTAGCCAAGCAGGCCTATCGACTGCTGGCTCTCGGCCGCGCGCTCTGGGCTATCGGCTGCGGAACGAGACGAGGTCGCGCGCGAGGGGGTCGTCGCCTGCGAGGCGGACGCGCTGGCCGTCGGCAAGCTCGCCGAGGCCGGCTGCGACGACCGTCTCGTTGGCTTCGAGCCCGCGCGTCACCTCGACGCCGCCCGCGTGGAGCGTGCCCGTCTCGACGGCGCGGCGGCGGACGACGGCTTCCTCCTGACCGGGTACGAGCGTGCGGACTGAACCGCCCTCCTCCTGACCGCGCTCAGCCTCGGATCGGCCCTCGTCTTCGGGTGTCAGGCCCACAGGCTCGATCACCATCACGTAGGTCCCCTCGGTATCGGCGTTGACGGCTCCGACGGGCAGCACGAGGGCACCGCCTGCCTGAGCAGCAGCCAATCCCTCGAACATCACGCGGGCGGTCATGCCGCTGCGCAGCGCTCGTCCGTCAGCTATCCGGCTGTTGATGCGTACCACGACGGGAAAGGTCGTCGCCGCGCGGCCAGGGGCGACGCCGACCTCGGTGACGGTGCCGGTAAGGGTCTGGTCGGGGAAGGCCGGGAAGGTGATGGTGGCCGAGGCCCCGCGCTGGATCGCACCGATCCGCTGCTCAGGCACGGTCACGGCCACCTCCATCGGGCTGTCCTCGGTGTTGACGAGCGCGACCGGCTGGCCGGGACCGACGAGCTCACCGGCCTCAACGAAGACCTGGGCGACACGACCCGAGACAGGGGCCCCGAGGCGGGTGTAGCCGAAACTACGTTGGGCGAGCGCTACCTGGTCGCGGGCCGCAGCTACAACGGACGTAGTCGTCTCGGCACGGGCGCGGGCGTTGTCGTACTGGCTGGCAGGGACAACACCTTCAGCGTAGAGCGCGCGGATGCGGCCGAAGTCGGCCTCAGCAGCGCGGGCTTGGGCTTCGGCCTGCCGAAACGCAGAAGACGCCTGCTGGACCTGGAGTTCAAAGTCGGCTGGGTCGATTCGTGCCAAGAGCGCCCCGCGCTGAACGCGGTCGCCGACCGCAACAGTCACGGCTGTTACGACTCCTCCGACCTGAAAGGATACTCGTGACTCAATGGCTGCCCGTGTCACGCCCGAGAACGACGCTGAAGTCGCTGCGCTCGGTGTAGCCGAGACGGTGCGGACCACCGGGGGCGGAGCCGTGGCCGGCTCCTGGCTACTACACCCGGCAGCGATCAACGCGAGGGCGAGCGCAAGGAGCACGAGCATCGCCTGGGTAATAGGACGGCGGCGAGCGTGGAGCGGAGTGGGATCGAACGTAACCATGAGACCGAGAGTCAGCGTGGACCAGAGGTGAGTGGCGAGAGGAGCTAGCGGAGAGAGGCGGCAGGCGCGTCGGCGGTAGGCAGGAGTGGTTCGTCGAGGGCATCGAAGGAGCCGACCGCGCGCTGGAGGTCGACGTAGGCCCCCGCGACCTCGTAGGCCGAGGCGGCGGCAAGCTCCTCGGTGAGCCGGAGCGCCTCCTGTGCCTCGACGAGCTCCGTCACCCCGGCGATGCCTTCGCGGTAGAGGCGGGCCACGTCTGCGTAGGCCTCGGCGGCCGCTGCCGCGGCCTCTTCGGCTTCGCTGTAAGCGGCGTGGGACGCGCCGAGCAGCGCTGCCGCCGTGCGGACGCCCTGCGTGAGCCGCTGCTCGACGAGGTCGAGGCGGGCCTGAGCTTGGCCGAGTTCGGCACGCGCTAGCCGGCGCTCTGCCTGTTGCCGCCCGCCGAGGAACAGCCCGAAGTCGAGCCGCACCCCGACCGCCCACGTCTCATCGGGCGCGGCCGGGATGGGCAGCCCCGGCGGGAGCGTGAGGCCTGCACCGCCTTCGGCGAGGCGAGTGCTGGCGTTGGCGAAGACGCTCACCTCGGGGAGGTAGGGCGCGCGCCGTGCCGCGCCCAGTCGCCGCTCCTGCGCCTCAATCACTGCACCGAGAGCCCTCGCAGCAGGAGCGTCCATGAGCGCCTGCTCGACGTAGTAGTCGGCCAGCACTTGGGCCTCGGCCGGACTGCCCACGGCGGGAAGAACGGGAATAGACGCCAGGAGCGCCCGCGGGTCGGCGAGGGCGCTGCTCGCAGCGGAGCCTTCGGCAATGGGCGCGGCGGAGGCCAACATTGTTGCCTCGGCCCCGCGCTGGGCGGTCCCGCCTTCGATCACCGGCCGCACCGCAGCGTCGATGGGAAGGCTAAGCGTCTGGTTGAGCGCGAACGTCGAGGCGTCGACGCCGCCGAGGGCGCGGGCGAGGTCCTGCCGCGCCCGGGCGGCTTCGGCCTGCAGGCGCGCCACGTCGGCCGCGCTCGCCGTCCCGGCCCGTTGCCGGGCCTGCGCCGCGCCGAGGTCGACCGAGAGCCGGCCGAGGCGCTCCTCGGCGATCGCTGTTGCCGTCTCCGCCTCCAGCACGTCTATGAACGCGTGCGCCCCTTCGGCGGCGGCGGCGAGCCGGGCCTCTTCGAGCCGGTAGGCCTGGGCGAGCGCAAGTCGCCGCTGGACGCTGACGCCGGCGAATGCTCGCTCGGAGAAGAGCACCTGCACGACGGACGCTTCGGCCGTCCAGAGTCGCTCCGGGCTGGCCCCGCCGAGGGCCGCCGCTGCCAGGTCTTCGTTGATGAGGCGGGCCGTGGTGGAGCCCGTCGCCTGGGGAAGCAGCGTGCTGCGTGCGATACCCACCGCTGCCTCGGCCGCATCGAGGCCGTACGCCTCCACTGCAACTCCCGCGTTGTCGCGCGCCGCGATGCGGGTCGCCTGGTCGAGCGTCAGCCCAGAGGCTGCGTGGGCCGGCTCGCCGACCAGGTCGGCGCGGAGGAGGAGGTCCCATGGGAGCGCGAGGCCCAGCCGCTCCACCGTCGCGGTGTGGATGGTGTACTGCACCTCGGGCAGTGCGGGTGGTGCGGTCGCCGGCGCGTTGCCGGCCTGGGCGTCGACCACCGCGAGCGCGACCCGGCGGGCGAGCGACTCTTCATAAGCGGGCGAGGCCGAGGCGAGGAAGCCTCGCTCGACGAGCGACGGCGCTGCAGCGAAGGCAGGGACCCGGCGCACCGCCAGCCCGTCTGCCAGGCGACCGAGTGCCACGTCGTCCAGTCCGGTTTCCGCGTCAACGTAGACGAGCGCAGGCTCCAGCGCCTCTACCTCGGCAAGCACAGCCTCGGCCGAGCGCGCAGGCACGAGCGCCACCCGGCGCGTGTCGGCCTCTCGGGCGACTCGCTGGAGCACCGTGGGGTCGGCTGCGGCGTGCGCAACCACAGCGACGGTGGCCCCTTCCTCTCGCTCGTCCGGGAGCACCTCGGCAAACGTCGCCATCAGCAGCCCGAGGTCGCGGAAGAGCGCAGCCGGACGGCGGACGACGCCTGGCGGCAGCTCGGTCAGCGCTGGGTCGACGAGCGATACGCTCACAGTCGGCAGTGAGCCGTCGGGGCTGGGCGGCATCGCCTCGAAGCGAGCGATCCGAACGTCCGTGCGGGCGTCGTCTCGGACGAGTTGGGCTAGCTCGGCTTCGATAGCGGAGACCAGATCGGGGGGCAGTGTAGGCTCCGCCCGCACCTGGGCGTGTAGCTCAGCAGCCGGCGCAGCGAAGAGCAGCAGGACGGCAGAGCAAAGACGAGATAGGGCGTGCGAGGTGAACATTGAGGAGAAAAGCCGGTGCGGAGGGACGAGCCAGGCAGTTGACCATTTGTATTAACCACTTGGTTGAATCGTATAAGTCACTTCAGTGCGAGTGGTTCCATTTGGTTCATCCAAATGGTTGAACTCTTTTGAGAGTCGAGGTGATAAGCTGACTTGCGGAGGCCTCAGGCGCTGTGCCTCGGCAGGCTTTCACCTTTTCTTGAAAATATCAGACGTCACCCTCCTCCTCGCCTGCACCCCCACTCTGCCAGGCGCAGCACGGAACCGCAACGTCCCAGGCGCTTTGGTTTTCGGCCCGCAGTCACTTCCCTACCGGACTTCTCTGTTCGACCTGCTCTATGCCTGACGACCCTTCGACGCCTTCGATGCCAGACTTGCCGCTGTCCGCGCTCACGGGGACGCCCTCGAACCCTGAGGAAGATGCAGCCGAGGCGAACATCCTCGACGCGGCTCAGCGGGTGTTCCTGCGCCAGGGCACCGACGGGGCGCGCATGCAGGAGATCGCTGACGAGGCGGGCGTCAACAAGTCGATGCTCCACTACTACTTCCGCAGCAAGGAGCGTCTCGCCGAGGCCGTCTTCATGCGGGCCGTCCGCGAGACCTACCGCCGGTTCGAGCCTGCGATGCAGGCGAACGGTCCGTTTCGGGAGTTCGTCCACGCTCTCGTCGCGGCTGACCTCGCGATGATGGACGAGCACCCGTACCTCGTCGGCTACATCCTCTCGGAGTTGCACCACCACCCCGAGCGGTGGCAGCAGGCGATCCGGCTCGAGTTCCCCGTCGGCCGCGAGGCGATGCAGGCCAGGCTGGACGCAGCCATTGACGGGGGCGAGATCCGCCCGGTCAGCCTGCTGGCCTTCACGACGTTCGTCGTGTCGATGACGTTCTTCCCGACCGTTGGCGGCGGGCTGGTCCGGGCCTATGTGGGCGCAAGCAAAGCCGAGTGGGAGGCGTACCTCGCCGAGCGGGAAACACTGATCGTCGACCTGTGCCTCCACGGCCTACAACCGACCGGATCTGCGCCGGGAGCGTAGCAGAGCTTACCCCTTCGCCTCATGACTCTGCTCGACCGCGCCTACTTCGCCCGCCCCACGCTGGAGGTCGCCCGCGACCTCGTCGGCACGCTGCTCGTCCACGAGACGGACAATGGGCGCATCGCCGGACGGATCGTCGAGACGGAGGGCTACACCCGCGACGACCCGGCGCTCTACGGCTGGAAGGCCACGTTCGGCCCCGACGGCACGGTCCGGCCAGAGGGCAAGGCGGCCGACCTGTTCGCCCCGCCAGGCACGGCGTACGTCTACCTGATCTACTACACCAACTGGCTCATCAACGTGGTAACCGAGCCCGAGGGCACGGCCGGGGCCGTCCTTGTCCGGGCGCTCGAACCGGTCGAGGGCATCGAGGCGATGCGCGCGCGCCGCCCAGCGTCGGTCAAGAAAGACCGCGACCTCACCAATGGCCCCGGCAAGCTGACCCAGGCCCTCGGCATCGCCGACCCGGCCTTCCACGGGACGGACCTCACGCGCCCCCCCCTCTACTTCGCAGGCGACGGCGCGCCTGCGCCGGAGATCGAGACCTCGTCGCGGATCGGGCTCACGCGGGGCGTGGACCGGCCGTGGCGGTTCTTCGTGCCGGGCCACCCGTTCGTCTCGCCCGGCGTGCCGAGCGACGAGCGGCTGCGCCGTGGACGGTGAGACGGTGGACGGTTGGCGCGAAGCGCGAGGGTCTCAGTAATTTTCCCGACTTTTCCTCCCACTCCTCCCACTCTCCTGCCCGTGAAAGCACGGCTCCTCAAACGCTGGGACGACCTGCGCTCCAGCTACTGGTTCATCCCGACGCTGATGTCGCTCGCGGCCATCGGCCTCTCGTTCGTCACCACGGCCATCGACGGGCATCTCGGCCCGGACTGGATCCAGCGCCTCGACTGGCTCTACGGCAACCGGCCCGACGGCGCGCGGTCGCTCCTCTCGACGGTCGCGGGGTCGATGCTCGGCGTGGCGGGCGTGACGTTCTCGGTCACGATTGCCTCGGTGGTCTACGCCTCGGGGCAGTACGGCCCGCGCCTGCTGACCAACTTCATGCAGGACACCGGCAACCAGGTCACGCTCGGCACTTTCATCGCCACGTTCCTCTACTGCCTGCTCGTGCTCCGCACGGTCCGCTCCGCCGGCGAGGCGACCGGCGACGGCCCGGCGGGCGAGATCGTCGGTGCGTTCGTGCCGCACGTCGCCGTGCTGACAGGGCTCGGCCTCGCACTCGCCAGCACGGCCATCCTCATCTACTTCATCCACCACACCCCCGAGAGCATCCACGTCTCGAACGTGATCGCCGGGATCGGGCAGCAGCTAGAGCGGCGCGTGGAGACGCTCTTCCCCGAGCGGATCGGGCACGGGCCGGCGCAGGGCGACGCGTCGGGCGACGCGTCGGAGAGCCTCCCCGAGGACTTTTTCGACGAGGCTGTTGCGGTGGAGGCTCCGGCGACGGGCTACGTCCAGAGTCTCGACACCGACGCCATCCTAACTATTGCCTGCAAGCACGACCTCATCTTCCGCCTGACCTACCGCCCGGGCGATTTCGTCAGCCGGGACGAGCCGCTCCTGCTGGCGTGGCCCGCAGACCGCGTCGGGGCCGAGGTCCGCGAGCAGGTCCAGCGCTCGTTCGCGTGGGGACCGCACCGGACCGCGCTCCAGGACGTGCGCTTCCTCATCGACGAACTCGTCGAGATCGCGGCGCGCGCGCTCTCCCCCGGCGTCAACGACCCGTTCACGGCCGTCAGTTGCATGGACTGGCTCGGGAGCGCGCTCAAGCGGGTCGCCCAGCGGGACATCCCCTCCCCGGAGCGCCGCGACGCCGAGGGCACGCTCCGCGTCCTCGCCGAACCGACCACGTTCGCGGAGTTCTGCGGCCTCTGCTTCGACCAGCTCCGCCCCTACGCCGCCGCCGACCGCAATGCGGCGCTCCACATGCTCAAGGTGCTCGGCGAGGTCAGCGGGCGTACGTCGGACCCCGAGCGCCGCGCCGTGCTCCGCGCCCAGGCCGACCGCCTGCTCAGCAGCGTCGAGGACGCCCTCTCGACCGAGGCCGACCAGGCACTCTTCCGGGAGCGCTACCGCGTCATCGCCGGCCTGCTGAGCAACGACGCAGCTTACGACGCCGTCGTCGCAGAGCACGACTGGCTCGGCGGGACGGCGTGAGCCGGGTTTCTAGTTCCTCGTTTCTGGTTTCTAGTTTGTTGCTCCCGACCGCTCTCGCCCAACCAGAAACCAGGAACTGCAAACTGAAAACTGTCCTCACCGCACATAGCTCCCCGCGTTGAGGTCGATGGTGCAGCCGGTGGCGTGGTCCATCTGGCTGCTGGCGAGGAAAACAATCGTTGGGGCGATGTCGGCGGGCTCGGTCATCCGGTCGAGCGCGAGGTCGTCTGTCGCGTAGGCTTCGCCGTACTGTTCGATGAACGGCCGGGCCATGTCGGTCCGCGTGAAGCCGGGGGCGACGGTGAAGGCGACGACACCCTGCCGCCCGAGGCCGCGCGCGAGCGAGCGCGTGAGGGCGACCACCCCGCCTTTGCTCGCGGCGTAGGCGAGGTAGTCCGGCGTGTCGCCCCGGAAGGCCGCTCGGCTCGCCACGTTGATGATCCGCCCGCCGCCTCGCTCCGCGAAGTGAGCCGCCGCCGCCCGGCAGAGCAGACCGGCCGCCCGGAGGTTTACCGACATCGTCCGCTCCCAGATGTCGAGCCAGTCGTCCGTGTCCGCGTCGAGCGCTACCCCCTCGGCGACACCCGCGTTGTTGACGAGGACATCGACCCGCCCGAAGGTTTCGACGGCCCCGGCGAAGAGCCGCTCGGCGGCTGCGGCGTCGGCGAGGTCGGCCTGGAAGACCTGCGCGCCGTGCCCGAGCGAGACCGCGAGGTCGCGCGCGGCAGCCTCGTTCCGGTGGTGGTGCACGCCGACGGTAGCTCCGGCGCGGGCGAGCGCTTCGGCGGCGGCGCGGCCGATGCCCCGGCTCGCGCCGGTGACGAGGACGGTCTGCCCGGAGAGGTCGAGGGTGTAGGGCATCTTCAGGGCAAGGGCGTAGGGCGATACGCCCCTACTTTTTCGGCGGCAAGCCCGCCCCGAGGTCGAGGGCGACCGGCTTTGGACCGGCGGGCTTCACCCCGGCAGGTTTCACGCTAGCAGGCTTGACCTCTGCCGGCTTGCCCCCTGCCGGCTTGACTCCTGCCGGTTTTATCCCGACTGGCTTAGCAGCAGCGGGCCTCGGCAGGCCGACGGGCTTCATCCCAGCCGGCTTCGCGGCGGCAGCGGGCTTCGACGCGACCGCTTTCGGCTTACGCCAGAGCGGTACGGACGAGCACGGCTCGCCATACATCAGCTTCTTCGCCACGCCCTGCAGCTTCTGGGTCGCAATCAGGTAGGCATTCGCCGGGACGATGGCGCTTCCGCAGCCCTTGATGACGACCGGCTTCCCCTCGAACTGCGCCCAGTCCTCGGCGTCGAGCGCTCGCGTGAAGCGGTCCCGCACCAGGTCGGCCTTGCGCCCGTGCGCGACCGAGGCCGCGACCCCTTCGAGCTTGGAGGCGACGAGCATCGCGGCCCACGTCGGGACGATGGCATCTGTCGAGCAGAAGACGGCGACGTGGTGGTCGTCGTACTGGCTCCAGTCGTGCGCCTTCATCGCCTCGCGGAACGGTACCTCGCGGAGCACAAGGCCCTCGACGAGGTGCGGCGCGAGGTCGAACTCGACGACGGGCTTGCCGTCCCACAGTTCTTCGAGGTTGTAGGTCGTGATGTCGCTCTGGGCGACGCGGTTGACGAGGTCCATGATCGTGTGATGCGCGACTCGTGATGCGTGAGAGCCGCCGTCTAGGCGGCAGCAGGTTCGGGGCGGGTCTGTTCGACGGCGGCGGCGACGTCGTCGATGGCGAGGTCGATTTCGGCGTCCGTCGTGAAGCGGCCGACGGAGAAGCGGACCGAGGCGAAGGCGTCGGCCTCGCTCAGGCCCATCGCGGTGAGGACGTGGCTAGGCGTTGCCGCCTTCGTCTGGCACGCGCTGCCGGTCGAGACGGCGACGCCGCGCATCGCCGGGAGCAGGTCGCGGGTGCGGACGCCGGGGAAGGTGAGGTTGGTCGTATTGGATAGGCGGTGCGCCGTCGTGCCGTTGACGCGGGCTTCGGGGAACCGGCCGAGGAGCGCGGCTTCGAGCCGGTCCCGAAGCGCCGCGAGGCGGGCCGCTTCGTTGTCCAGGTTCGAGGCCGCAAGCTCCGCCGCCTTGCCGAAGCCGACGATGCCGGGGACGTTGAGCGTGCCGCTGCGCAGCCCGTCCTCGTGCCCGCCACCGACGAGCAGCGGGGCGAGGCGGACGCGCGGCCTGCGCCGCCGCCGGTAGAGCGCGCCGACGCCCTTCGGCCCGTAGCACTTGTGCGCTGAGCAGGCCAGCAGGTCGACCCCTACCGCCTCCACGTCGACCGGCACCTTGCCGAGCGTCTGCGTCGCGTCGGTCATCATGAGCGCGTCCCGCTCATGCGCGAGATCGGCAATGGCGCGGATCGGCTGGATGACCCCCGTCTCGTTGTTGGCCCACATCACGGCTACCATCAGCGTCTCGTCGGTGAGGGCGGCGCGGAGTTCGTCGAGGTCGAGCAGGCCGTCCGACCCGACGCCGAGGACCGTCACCCGAGCGCCGTCGCGTTCGGCAGCTTCGCACGCTTCGAGCACCGCCTTGTGCTCGGTGGCGGCGGTGATGATATGGTCGCGCTTACCGCGGTAGGCTTCGGCCGCGCCGCGGATGGCGAGGTTGACCGCCTCGGTCGCCCCGCCGGTAAACACCACGGTCTCGGGCCGGGCCCCGAGCGCCGCCGCGACCTGCTCGCGCCCCTGCACCACGAGCTCGTCCGCCACCCACCCGAACGCGTGCCCGTCCGACGACGGGTTGCCGAAGTGCTCCGCGAAGGCCGGGAGCATGGCGTCCACGACGGCCGGATCGACCGGTGTCGTGGCGTTGTAGTCGAGGTAGATCGGAGCAGGCATGGTCTCGGGGCAGTGTCAACGGGCCGGTTGTACGGGCCAAGCACCGGGCGGTTTTGGCGAGGCAGTTGGACGGTGGACGGTGAGGCGGTGGACGGTGAGACGGAGGGCAGAAGACGGTTGGCGCGAAGCGCGAGGGTCTCGTTAACTTTCTCGGCTTTTCTTTCCACTCCTCCCACTCCTCCCACTCCTCCCACTCCTCCCACTCCTCCCACTCCTCCCACTCCTCCCACTCCT
>JBCDKT010000084.1 GCA_038746285.1 Bacteroidota bacterium | reverse complement strand
CTCACCGGAGCCCTGGACGCGGTCCTGGTTGCGCGCTAGATTGTGGGACGCCGGCCCGTGGGGGCGCGGCGCGCCGCGCCCCCACGGGCCGGCGTCCCACAATCTAGCGCGCAACCAGGACCGCGTCCAGGGCTCCGGTGAGATCGGCGGCGAGGTCGCCGGCGTGCTCCAGCCCGACGGAGAGGCGGAGGAGGTTCTGAGGTGTCGGCGTGGGCTGGCTCTCGATCGAGGCGCGGTGCTCGACCAGGCTCTCGGTCCCGCCGAGCGAGGTGGCTCGCCGGAAGAGGCGGCACCGGGCCGCGACGCCGAGGGCCTCCTCGGCCCCGCCGTGCACCTGGAACGAGAGCATCCCGCCGAAGCCGTCCATCTGCCGGCGGGCGATGCCGTGGCCGGGGTGGTCCGGCAGGCCGGGGTAGTGCACGGCCTCGACCGCCGGGTGCGCAGCGAGCGCTTCGGCGAGGCACTGCGCGTTCCGGCTGTGGAGCGGCATCCGCGCTCCGAGTGAGCGCAGCCCGCGCAGCACGAGCCAGCACCCGAACGGGTCGGCAACGGCCCCAGCGCTTTTCTGGAGTGCCCGCACGCGCTCGAACAACTCCAGCCCCGGCCTCGCCACGAGCGCGCCGAGCAGCGTGTCCGAGTGCCCGCTGAGGTACTTCGTCGCCGAGTGCAGCACGAGGTCGGCCCCGAGGTCGAGAGGGCGCTGGAGGAGCGGGGTCGTCCAGGTGCCATCGACGAGCAGGAGCGCGCCGGCATCGCGTGCGACGCCCGCGAGGGCTTCGAGGTCGGTGACCTTGAGGAGCGGGTTCGAGGGCGTCTCGGCCCAGACGAGCCGGGTCTCCGGGCGGACGGCAGCCCGCACGGCATCGAGATCAGTCTGGTCTGCTTCGGAGCAGATCAGCCCCCACTCGGCGAAGACAGAACGGATGAGGTGACGGACGCCGTGGTAGACGTCGTCGGGGAGGAGGACGTGGTCGCCGGGTCGGAGGGCCTGGAAGACGGTCATCACGGCCGCCATGCCGGAGGCGAAGGCTGCGGCCTCGCCGCCCGGGTGTTCGAGGTCGGCGAGCGTGGCTTCGAGGAGGTCGCGGGTCGGGTTGCCCCAGCGGGCGTAGACGTAGCCGCCGCCGTAGTCGCCGCTGGCGGGACGCTCGAACGTCGTGGCGAGGTGGAGCGGCGGCGTGAGGGATCCAGTCTGCGGGTCAGGGTGGCATCCGGCTTGGGCGAGGCGGGTGCTGAGGTGCGGGCGGCGTGGAGGCATGGCGAGGCGGCAGGCGAGAGACAGCGGGGCAACGCCCAGACCGGGTATGGGGTTCGGGGAGCGCGAGCGTATCTTGGTGCCAACGGCAGGGGTTCGGAGCGGGGAACGTAACGCAGGCGTGACAGAAAGGAACGGAATCTGCTGGACAGCCGGTTAGCGCACGCACGGATACGATCAACGCAGGTAAGCCTTCCGCCGCGTTCCGTTTCGGAACGGTCGCGGGGTGACGCTACCCGTGCCACCACCACTCACCCCAACCGCCACCGCTGTGGAACCCAGGGTGCCCACCCCCTCGGACCAGCCCACCCGCCCGCCGCCGGCTCCGCTGTCGTACGTGCCGAGCGAGTTCGTCGCCAAGCCCTGGCCGGTCGTCGACTGGTTCGTCCCGGACGAGGCCACGGAGAGCAACGCCGACGCGCTGCGGCGCATGCGCCTGCTGATCGTCAGCGTCGCGGTGATGGTCCCGCTCTTCCTCGTGGCCTCGGCCGGCCTCATCTCGGCGGGCGACGTGTTCGGCTTTCAGGCGATGGCGGCGGTCTCCGCCGCGTTCCTCTTCGCCAGCTGCCCGTTCGTGCTCCGGCTGACGGGGTCGTATGTGGCGGCGGGCACGCTGTTCTGCCTGACCCTGATCGGCACCCAGTTCTTCCTAGCCACGACGGACTCCGGGCTGACCGACACGTCGCTCTACTTCGCGCCTGTCATTCCGCTGATTGCGGCCTTCATGGTGGGCCCCCGCGTCGCCGTGCTGTGCGCGGCCCTCGTCATCGGCGAAATCGGGGCGCTCTACACGATGGAACTGGGGGGGTACGACTTCCCGCAGATATCCACCCCGGACGACGTGCTCTGGTTCACGATGCTCAGCATCGCGCTGACCACGCTGTTCTGCGCGGCGCTGAGCTGGATCTACGAGGGTTACACGCTCGTCCGGCTGCGCCGGATGAACACGCGGCTGCAGGGGCTCCAGGGAGCCCTGGAAGAGAGCGAGGCGCGCTACCGCTCCCTGTTTCAGAACATCCCCGTCGGCGTCTACCGGAGCTCGCCCGGCGGGCAGGTGATGATGGCCAACCAGGCCCTGGTCTCGATGCTCGGCTTCGGGTCGGCGGAAGAGTTTGCCACGCTCGACCTGGAGCGCATCTACGACGGCCCCGAGGGGCGCGAGCGCTTCCGCGACCTGATGGTGCGCGACGGCGGCGTGGACCAGTTCGAGTCGATCCTGCTCAGCCGCGACGGGCGCAAGGTCTACGTCCGGGAGAACGCCCGCGCCACGTTCGACGACAGCGGCAACGTGCTCTACTACGAGGGCACGGTCGAGGACGTCACCGAGCACCTGCGGGCCAAGCACGCGCTCCGCGCCAGCGAGGAGCGCTTCCGCGCCCTCGTCCAGCACTCGAACGATACCATCACCGTCATCGACCGGAGCGGCGTCATCCAGTACCAGAGCCCGTCGGTGCGCCAGAACCTCGGCTTCGAGCCGGACCAGACGGTGGGGCTGTCGTTTATGCACCTCGTCCACCCGACCCACCAGCAGCATGTGCAGCTGCTCTTCGAGCGCGGGCTGGAGCAGCCGGGCGAGTTCGGGGCCGTCGAGTTCTGGTGCCGCCACGCCTCGGGCCACTACATCTACGTCGAGGCCGTCGGGACGAACATGCTCGACAACCCGTGGGTGGGCGGGATCGTCCTCAACTCGCGCGACGTAACCGAGCGCAAGCGCTCCGAGGTCGCGCTCGTCAAGGCGAAGGAGCAGGCCGAGGAGGTGGCGCGGATGAAGAGCGCCTTCCTGGCCAACATGAGCCACGAGATCCGCACGCCGCTCACCGGCATCCTCGGCTTCGCCGGCGTCCTGGCCGAGGAGGTGGAGGACGAGCACCGCGAGTTCGTGCAGCTGATCGAGAAGAGCGGCAAGCGCCTGCTGGAGACGCTCAACTCGGTCCTCGACCTCGCCCGGCTCGAAGCCGACCAGATGGAGGTCGATGTGGCCAACCTGGTGGTCGGCGAGCAGGTAGAGGAGGTCGTCGGCCTGCTCAGGCCGCTGGCAGCGGACAAGGGGCTGCGCCTGGAGACGGTCGTCGAATCTCCCCACGCCAAGTCGGGCCTCGACTCGGGCTGCCTGAACCGCATCCTGAACAACCTCGTCGGCAACGCGATCAAGTTTACCACCGAGGGGCACGTCACCGTCCGCGTCACGGCCGACAGCAAGCGCGTCACGATCCAGGTCCAGGACTCCGGCATCGGGATCGACGCCGAGTTCCTGCCGAACCTGTTCGAGGAGTTCAAGCAGGAGTCCACCGGGATCGGGCGGAGCCACGAAGGCACCGGACTCGGCCTGACGATCACCCGCCGCCTCGTCGAGATCATGCACGGCACGATCGAGGTGGAGAGCCGGAAAGGGGAGGGCAGCACGTTCACCGTGTCCTTCCCCCGTGTCGATGCCGGTGCCCCCGTCGTGGAGGCTGAGGCGGCTCCGGACGTGGAGATCGCCAGCGGACCCAGCCACGCGAGCGTCCTCGTGCTCGACGACAACGAGAGCGCCCGGATGCTCATCGGCCGCATGCTCCGCGGCAGCTTCGACGCCACCATCGCGGGCAGCTTCCAGGAGGCGCTGACCCAGGCCAAAGCGCGGGACTTCGACCTCGTGCTGCTCGACATCCACCTCTCCGAGGACGAGTCGGGGGTGGAACTGATGAAGGAGATGCGCGCGATGCCGGCCTACCAGGACGTGCCGATCATCGCCTTCACGGCGTTCGCGCTCCCCGGCGACCGGGACCGGTTCCTGAACGAAGGCTTCACCGGCTACCTGAGCAAGCCGTTCACGAAGCGGCAGCTCCTCGGCATTCTCGGCTCGGCCCTGGACCCCGACTGGGCGATGGACAGCGAGTGACGGCGGGAGTGCGGGAGTGCAATGAAAAGTCAGAAAATCTACTGACCCCGTCGCACTCCGCGCCTACCTTTCCGTCCTCCGTCCTCCGTCCTCCGTCCTCCGTCCTCCGCTCTCTGTCCCCCGCCCTCGTGTCCGACATGCCCACGCCCGCCTCGTCCCTGGCCGATCTCCGCCAGAGCTACACCCGCGCCGGCCTCTCCGAGCACGAAGCCGGCAATGATCCGGTCCTCCTGTTCGAGCGCTGGTTCGGCGAGGCGCTGGAAGCGGGCGTCCGCGAGCCCAACGCGATGCTGCTGGCGACCGTAGGGGCGGACGGGCACCCCGCTGCCCGCGTCGTGCTCCTCAAGGGCATGGACGCCCGCGGGTTCGTGTTCTACACCAACTACGAAAGCGGCAAGGCCCGCGACCTCGACGCGCACCCGTACGCTGCCCTCACGTTCTGGTGGGAGCCGCTGGAGCGCCAGGTCCGCATCGAGGGTACCGCCGAAAAGATCAGCGCGGACGAGTCCGACGCCTACTTTGCCAGCCGGCCGCGCGGTAGCCGGCTCGGCGCGTGGGCCTCCGACCAGAGCCGCCCCATCCCGGACCGGTCGGTGCTGGAGCAGCGCCTCGCCGACTTGGAGGCCGAGTACCCCGACGAGCGGGTGCCACGCCCGCCGCACTGGGGCGGCTTCCGCGTTCGCCCGGCCCGCATCGAGTTCTGGCAGGGCCGCCCGAGCCGCCTCCACGACCGCCTCGTCTACGCCCGCACCGACGTTGGCTGGGACCGCGAGCGGCTCGCGCCCTGAAAGCATCCCGCCTTGCCTCCGCCCGCCATGAAGCTCCTCGTCCGCTGGCTCCTTTCCGCGCTCGCCCTCTTGCTCGTCGCCTACCTCGTCCCCGGCATCGCGGTGGCGAGCTTCTTCCCGACCGCCCTCGTGGCGGCGCTCGTGCTCGGCCTCGTCAACGCCTTCGTGCGGCCCCTCGTGAAGCTGCTCACGCTGCCGCTGACGTGCCTCACACTCGGCCTGTTCTCGCTCGTCATCAACGCCGTGCTGTTCTGGGCGGTGTCGGAGTTCGTCGACGGGTTCGCGGTGGAGGGGGCGCTGACGGCGCTCGTCGGCTCGGTGGTGTACAGCCTTGCGACGGCGGCGGCGAATCACATCTTTGGGTGAGGCGAGTGACGTCGGGTAGGGGGTAACGTGAGGTTAGTCCGGTGCGCTTCGGTGCCGGCCCCCACCGACACCCGACGAGGCTCGCCATGCTGACCCGCCTGCTCCTGTTCACCTTCGCCCTGCTGCTCGCCGCCCAGCCCGCGGAGGCGCAAGGCTTCCTGGACCGGATCAAAGACGGGGCGAAGCGAGGGGCCGAACGGGCCGCCGAGCGCGAGGCCGCCCGCCGCGCCGACCGCGCCGTGACCGCCGCCTTCGACGTAGCCGAGGACGCGGTCGTCTGTGCCGTCACGGACGAGACCTGCATCGCCGACGGCACCAAGCAAGGGGCCGAGGTGGTGATCGTAGACAGCGATGGAGAGCGCGTGTCCGAGGCCGAGGCGCGGGCCGCTCGCCAGCGTGCCGGGGTGCCGGTGACACCTCCCGCCGGGGACGAGGACGAGCCCGGCGAGGGCGTCTGGGCGAACTACGACTTCGTCTCCGGCGACCGCGTGCTGTTTTACCACGACTTCGAGGGCACCCGCACCGGCAACTTCCCTTCGCGGCTCGACTACCTCGCGGGCAACCTCGACGTGGTAGAGCTTCGCCGCGGCGAGACCAAGAACAAAGTGCTCCGCGTCGGCGAGGGCACGAGCGAAGCGGACCGGGGCGGCAACGGCTGCTTCACGGTCCCGCTCCCCGAAGTCCTGCCCGAGCGCTACACCGTCGAGTTCCGCATGCGGACGAGCGACCCGCAGCGCCGAGCGAGGCTCTACCTCTTCTCCGACGGAAGCGACGACACGCCGGACACGCGCTGCACCTACCCGCCGAACCCGCACGTCTTCGTCCAGAGCGCAGGGCAGGGCCTCCAGCTTCCGGGCGGCTACGGGGCCGCGACATCCGAGGGCAACGTCGGCCTCGAACCCGGCGCGTGGATGGACATCGCGATTGCTGTGGACGGGGACTACTGGAAGATGTACGCGAACGGGACGCGCGTGGCGAACGTCCCGCGCTACGAGTTCCCCCGCGCCGAGCGGCTCCACGTCTTCATGAACGTCTACCGCTACTCGCTCTTCCTCGACGACCTCCGCATCGCCGAGGGCGGGCCGCGCTCGCTCTACGACGACCTCGAAGCCGACGGGTTCGTCTCTACGACCGCAATCCGGTTCGACTCCGGCAGCGCGGTCCTCAAGCCTGAGTCTTCTGGTATCCTGGCGGACATCCTCGGCATGCTCGAGGACCACGAAGACCTGCGCCTCCGCATCGAAGGCCACACCGACAGCGACGGCTCCGACGCTGCCAACCAGACCCTCTCCGAAGAGCGTGCCCAGGCCGTCGCCGGCTGGCTCGTCGGGCGCGGCATCAGCGCGGACCGCCTGGAAGCCGCCGGGTTCGGCGAGAGCGATCCGGTGGCCGACAACGGCACGCCGGAGGGCAAGGCCGAGAACCGCCGGTCGGTCCTGCGCAGGCTCTAGGGCGTTTTGCGCTGAGGTCCGGTGCAGCGGCGCCCGTCGGCTCGGTCGTCTACAGCCTTGCCACGGCCGCGGCGAACCACCTCGTCGGATAGGTTTACCGGGGTCAGAAAGGCGATGCGACGATCGTCGTCTGGACCGTCTCGGCGGAGAACGAGCCGAAGACGCCGAGGCCGCCCTCGACGTTCGAGGTCACGTTCGGGATCTCGCCGGGCGAGAGCGTCGAGCCGCCGCCCTGGATGGCCTGGGTCTGGAGGAACGCCTGGAACGCGGGGTCGAGCGAGACCAGCGTCATGTCCTGCGGCCCGAGGTAGCCGAACGCCAGGAACGGTACGCGGACCAGAATATTCCCGTTCGGGAGCGTGACGTAGCTGGCCTCGTTGAGCACCGGCGAGGTACCGGTCACGACGAAGTCCTGGAGCGGATCCTCCTCGCAGACGAGACGCCCCTCGTCGTCCTCTTCGCAGTCCAGGAACCGCTGGAAGAGCGACACCGGCCGAAACCGGTCCGGCAGGTTGAGGCTCCGGTAGCGTGTCTCGCCGTCGATCTCGACCTCCTCGAAGTCATCCGGGGCGAGGGCGCGCACCGACCCGACAAACGCCGCGAGCCGGTCGTCCGTCGAACTCCGCGTGATCTCGACCTCCGGTCCCAGCCCGAGGCCGTAGATCACCTCCCCGACGTCGCGGTCGTCAGGGGCAGGGTTAACGAGGTCGTAGTCCGGCGGGACCGTCGTCTGCGCCGTCAACTGCTCGCCGCCGGGGCCGGTAACATCGAGCCGGTAGGTCCGAAGCTCCCGCACGGTGTCGGCCCCGACGGGGCTGTAGCGCCCAGGGCCAGCGAGAGCGTAGGGGTAGGTCTCCTCGTCGGAGCCGTCCGGGGCCAGGAGCGTGATCGACACCTCGGCCCCGTCCACGCCGAGCGCGGCCGTGTCGAGGACGGCCAGCAGCGGCGAGGTCTGCGAGAGGCGTACGTCGGGAAGCGGCTCGGCGGTGCCGAGGAAGGCGGAGACGACGAGTTGGGGCGTGAAGTCGTCGTCTACGGTCCCGTCGCACCCGGCGAGGGCGAGGGTGAGCAGAGCGAGGCAGAGGAGGCGCATCGGGCTAGAAGTCGAGCGAGAAGGAGACGTTGGGCAGGATCGGAAGCTGGCGGACTTCGATGACCTCGATGGGGTTCTCGTCGTCGTCGTAGACCAAGAACCACAGGTTGCGGCGGTTGTAGACGTTGACCGCCTGAAGCTGCAGCTCGTACGCTGCGCCGAAGATCGTCCCGGTCTTGGTGAAGCCCATGTCGACGCGGTGGTAGGGCGCCAGCCGCGCCGTGTTGAGGCCGTTCGAGTTGACGAGGTCGATGTTCGGATTTTCGGTCGGGAGGCCGCCAATCTGGTACCGGCCGGAGGGCGTCGTGTAGGCCTGGCCGGTCGCGTAGGACCCGGCGACGGTGAACTTCCAGCCCCGGCCGAGGGCGTAATTCGAGACGAGTGTGAGGTCGTGGAGGCGGTCGTACTTCGGCGGGAAGACGTCGCGGAAGGCCGGCTCGTCGGGGTAGCGCCGCCGCGTCGCGCCGAGCGTGTAGCCGACGAGGCCGGTCACCGGCCCCACGCCGCGCTCAAGGAGGACCTCGACGCCGTAGGCGTAGCCCTTGCCGAAGCGGAACAGTTCGTCGTAGCGCAGCCCCGCCACGTCCTGCACCTCGGGGCGCGTGTCGAAGAGGTCGCGCAGCGTCCGGCCGTAGAGCTCCACGTCCAGCTTGTACGCCTCGCCGAGCCGCGTCTTGACCCCGAGCACGACCTGCTCGCTCGACTGCGGCTCGACGCCCACGCCCGTCGTCACCCAGGTGTCGAACCCGGAGAACGCCTCGTTCGAGAGGAGCGAGAGGAACTGGTGGTAGCGCCCGGCGGCAGCCTGGAGCACGACGCGGTCGCCGAACGTGCGCTCGACCTGGACCTGGGGCGAGAGGCGGAGGTAGGACGCCGGCTCGGGCTCGAGGTCGTCGATGAGGTCGTCGGTGAGGCTGCGGAAGTACTCGGCGCGGACGCCGCCGGTGAAGATCCACGGCCCCCGGCGGTGGCGGGTCTGGACGTAGCCCGAGGCGTAGCGCGACGGGTTCTCGTAGTCGGTCTGGGTAGACCCGTTGAAGCTGCTCGACAGGCCGAGGTTCAGCAGCCCGCCCCAGACGCCGCCGCGCAGCTCGAAGGCCTCGGAGGGCAGCCACTCCATGTCGAGGCGGGCTGAGAAGTCGGTGATCGTGTTGGGCCGCTCGAAGGTCGTCCCGGCGAAGTTGCCGGTGGGGAAGCTGAAGTAGCGGCTCGCCGTCAGCCGGAGGTTGGCGAAGGCCGTCCCGGAGAGCACGCGCTGGTAGGCCAGCGACGCCGTCTGGTTGCCGTAGTCGAGGTCGAACTCGGCGTCGTCGCCGATGGGGAGGAGAACGCGGTCGCGCCCGGCGTAGGCCGCGAGGCTGAGGCGGTCGTTGGGCGTGACGTCGAAGCCGACCTTGGCGTTGACGTCGTAGAAGTAGAAGCTCTCCGGGATGCCGTCCTCGTCGAGGTTCTCGCGGAGCACGGCCAGGAGCGGCTCGAGCGTCGAGCGCCGGGCGTTGAGCGAGTACGACCCGCGCCCCTTCACGATCGGCCCCTCGACCCCGATCCGGCTGGCGAGCAGGCCGAGCGTCACGCTGCCGGCACGCTCGTTCCGGTTGCCGTCGCGGTTGTAGATGTCGACGACCGAGCCGAGACGGCCGCCGTAGGTCGACGGGTAGGCCCCCTTGTAGAGCCGCACGTCCTTGATGGCGTCCGTGTTGAACGTCGAGAAGAAGCCGAAGAAGTGGGTCGGGTTGTAGACCGTCGTGCCGTCGAGGAGGACGAGGGTCTGGTCCGGCGAGCCGCCGCGGATGTAGAGCGCCGACGAGAAGTCGCTCGCGGCCTTGACGCCGGGCAGGAGCTGGATCGAGCGGAAGAGGTCGGCCTCGAAGACCGTCGGGAGCTCCTCGACGAGCGCGATCGAGACGTTCTGCACGCCGGGCGGGCGCTCGTCCTCGATCGCCTCGTCGGCCTCGACGACGATCTCCTCGCCGATGACCCCTTCGGGCTGGAGGTCGAGGTCGAGGCGCTGGACCTCGCCGGGCGCGAGCGTGACCGTGCGGCGGAGCACGTCGTAGCCGATGAAGCGCGCGACGACGGTCACCTCGCCGGGCGCGAGGTCGCCGAGCGAGTAGAACCCCTGGACGTTGGAGACGGTGCCGCGCTCGGTGCCCACGACCTGGACCGTCGCCTGGACGAGCGTTTCGCCCGAGTCCGCGTCGCGGACGAAGCCGTTGAGGGTGGCGGTCTGCGCGTGGGCGGTCCCGAAGAGGAGGAGGAGGAAAAAGACAGCGAAGCGGGCGGGCATGGGGCTACGGGACGGAAGCGGGGTTACAGGCGTGCAGCACGAACGGACGGTACCGGCCCGGTGGTACGCGCCGCAAGCTGAAGGGCGCACTCGGTCACTGAGGTTCGACGGGCGGTAGGCAAGGCGCGACGGGCGGTGCGGTTGGGTCTGCCGGGAGTGGGGTCGATCATGCGCTCATGGTACGGACCGGCCGGTCCCGGTCGCATCGACGTGCGTCAAGATTTGCGTCAAGAAGGGCCGGTGCCAGGAGTGGCAGGGCCGCCGCTCCAGGGCGCGCGGTCAGTGGGGTAGGAGGACGGTGGGCAGAAAGCGGTGGCCAGCAGGAGCGTCCAGATGGGGACGCAGCAAAGAAGCCGGGGTTGCAGCGGGCGAGGTAACGCGATTCTTTCCCCCGCTCGGTAGGCGCGGCTCACGCCGCCACCGGTCGCCGCGCGCGGCGCATCAGGAATAGGCCACCGAGGATGAGCGCGCCGCCAAGAAGCTGGAACAGCGTCACCGCCTCGCCCAAGAGCAGCGCCCCGCTCGCCAGCGCCACGACCGGGACGAGGTTGCTGTAGATCGCCGTCTGCGACGGGCCGACGCGCTGCACGGCCGCGTTCCAGAACCAATAGGCCACGCCGGTCGAGAGCGCGCCGGAGAAGAGGAGTGCGCTCCACACCGTCCCGTCCACGCCGCTCCAGTCCACCTGGTCGAGGTCGCTCAGCCCGAGTGCCCAGAGGATGGGGAGGGAGACGACGATGCCGAAGAACGCGAGGCCCGTCGCCGAGATGCCGGTCCCCAGGACCGGGCGGCTGAAGACGGTGTACGCCGCCCACGCCACCGCCGCGCCGAGCATCAGCAGGTTCCCGGAGAGGGTGTCCTCGGAGAAGGCCACGGCCCCGGTCCCGGCGAGGATGACGAGCGCCGTCCCGGCGAGCGACAGCCCGAGCCCGCCCCACGCGCCGAGCGAGAGCCGCTCCATCCCCGTAGCCTGGGCGATCATCGCCGTCCACATCGGGGCCGAAGCGATCAGGAGCGCCGCGCTCCCGGCGCTCGTCGCGTCCACGCCGACGATGAAGAGCCACTGGTAGCCCACGTAGCCCAGCAGGCCGAGCCCGACGACTGTCCACGGATGCTCGCGGAACGGGGCCCAGAACGCGCCTCGCTGCCCCCGCACCTGCCACGCGTGCAGCGCCCCCAGCACCACCGCCGACGCCACGAACCGAAGCGCGTTGACCACGTAGGGCGGCATCGGCTCCAGCGCCACCTTGATGATCGGGAAGTTGAGCCCCCAGATCAGTACGGTAACGAGGAGGGCCAGGTCGGCGGAGCGGCGAAGGGGCACGGGGGAGGAGTGGGAGAGTGGGAGAGTGGGAGAGTGGGAGAGTGGGAGAGTGGGAGAGTGGGAGAGTGGGAGAGTGGGAGAGTGGG
>JBCDKT010000083.1 GCA_038746285.1 Bacteroidota bacterium | reverse complement strand
CGAGTCATTCCCGACCCAGATCGGGAATCCATGCAGCGTCGGCACGCGGTGCCATCGTGGCGTGGATTCCCGCCTGCGCGGGAATGACGGGCGTCTTGGGCAGAAAAGCTGAGACCTGACCGAGTCCATAACACGCTCTAGGAAGGCTTCCACTTGATGTTGCACCCCATCGAGGGTATCTGCTCGCCCGGCACTGCTCCCGTCTGCAGGAGAGCCTCGAGGGCGTCGCGCAGGTCGGTCGTCGTGGCGGGCTGGCCCGGCCGGCCGTCGTCGAGGCGGCCTCGGTAGGCGAGCGTCCGGTCGCGGTCGTAGACGAAGAAGTCGGGCGTGCAGACGGCGTCGTAGGCGCGGGCGACGGCCTGGCTCTCGTCGTGGAGGTAGGGGAACGGGTAGCCTTTCGCCTCGGCCCGCTCGGCCATCGCCGGGAACGAATCGGCCGGATACTGCTCGGCATCGTTCGAGCAGATGCCGACGACCTGTACGCCCTTCGGCGCGTAGTCCCGGCCGAGGGCGACCAGCCTGTCCTCAACAGCGTGGACGAACGGGCAGTGGTTGCAGATGAACGCCACGACGAGCGCCTCCGCGTCTGCGAAGTCGTCGAGGCTGCGGGTCTCACCTGGGCGTCCGTCCACAGCCGGATTGGCGGTGGGCAGGTCGAAGGCGGGGGCGGCGGTCCCGAGCGGGACCATGTCGGAAAATGTTCGTGCCATGTTGGATTGTCGAGTTACGGTCAAGAGTCCGTTCGGCGCTTGTCACTCGCCGCTCGTCGTTTGCTAAGCGGGTCGGCGGATTTGGTCGAAGGGGACGAGGGTAGACGAGACGATATTCGAGAGGTGCGACGAGATGCGGCCCATCATCCGCATCGAGATAGCGAAGACGACCGCCTCGTTCGAGGACAGGTCGTCGGCGTGCGCGATGGTTTCGAGGTACCCACCGACAAGGCGCTTGATTTCCTGGTGCTCCTCGGTCACGCGCCGGGCAGCGCGTGCGTCGCCCTGGACGAAGCCCTTGCGCGTCGACTCGACGAGGCGCTGCAGCCGGTCGCGTAGGTCGCGCAGGGGTTGGACGTGCGGGCTCAGCCGGGGCGTGTCGGCCAGCGTTGAGGCCGCCGCGAGCGACTTCGCCAGGTCGCCGACCCGCTCCGCTTCCTGGACGGCCGAGACGAGGATGAGCGACAGGATACGCTCGCGCTCGGGGTCGATGGCGAGGTGCTCGATGACGAGGCGGCGCACTTCCTGCTCCCCTTCGTTCACGATCTGGTCCCGCGCCGAGAGGTCCACCTGCAGCGCCTCGTTGTCGAGCAGGCAGGCGAGCGCGGCCTCCAGCATCTCGCCCGACACCCGGAGCATGGTGTCGACCGCCCCCATGGCGTCGGTGATGAGGGCGGGCCGGGTGCCGGTGAAGAAGTTGAAGAGGCTCATGGCGGGGTGGTCGTCCAGGATAGTACTCCTTCTTTGCTTCGTTGCTCCGCCCGGCGGGCCGTGCGGGTTAGTCTGCGCGCTTCCCGGCCAGCGCCTCGGCCAGGGCGCGCTGCGCGGCGGGGGCGTCGCTGTAGGCGCAGAGCCGCGTCGGAGCGTCCGCGAACGCGTCCAGCACGCGTGCGCTTCCGAGAGCCGCTACGACTACCGGCCGCACCCTGAGGAGGGCCTCGACGAAGGCGTGCTGCTCCGGGCGCAGCCCGAAGGCGTGCCACGCCGCCGGCTTGGCAACGAGCGCGACGAGCACGCGCTCGGCCGCCTTCGCTTCCTCGCCGAGCGTAGCCAGCTGTTCGGGACTGGTCCCCGGCCCGACCTCAGCGTAGCGCACGCCGGGAAGACGCTCGCGGAGTGCGTCGCCTAGCGGCTGCTCCGGCGGGTCAAGGGGCGAGGCGTGGGGCCTGACGAGGACGGCCAGCAGTCCGGCCCCCGTCTCCCAGTGCACGGTCTCGCCCTCGACCGTGACTGCGCCCCGGGCGACGCGCATCGCCAGCCGACGGTGCTCGGCTGCGCCCACTGCGTCCGGAGCGGCAGCCTGACCCGGGTCGGTGAACACGTCATCGCCGAAGCGGTCTGTCAGCCGGGCACGGAGCCGGTCGGCGCGGGCGAGGGCTTCGTCCAGCCGCTCCTGGCCGAGCGCGCCTGCCTCGACTGCAGCAGCGAGAGCTTCGATGATCGCAGCCGGATCGCGGGCGTCGAGGAGGAGATCGACACCCGCGCGGACTTGCTCGACGGCGAGGTCGGCCTCGGTCCGGCCGTCGGCTTGGATGCCCCCCATGTGCAGGCTGTCCGAGATCACGACGCCCTCGAACCCCATCTCGCCGCGCAGCAGGCCCTGGAGGATCGGGGCCGAGAGCGTCGCGGGCCGGCCGCTCGGGTCGAGGGCGGGGTAGGCGACGTGGGCGGTCATGACGAGTTCGCAGCCGGCATCCAGCGCCGCCCGGAACGGGACGAGGTCGGTTTTGTCGAGGACGGCGCGGGCGTCCGGCACCGACGGGAGGACGGCGTGCGAGTCCTCGGCCGTGCTGCCGTGTCCGGGGAAGTGCTTGGCCGTCGAGAGCAGCCCTTCGGCCTGGCAACCCCGGACGTAGGCCGCGGCCAGCGACGCGGCCAGCGCCGGCACCTCGCTGAAAGCGCGAATCGAGATCACGGGGTTGTCCGGGTTCCGGTTGACGTCGGCGACGGGCGCGAACGTGACGTGGACCCCGCAGGCGAGCGCCTCGCGCGCCGAGGCCCGCGCGAACCGCTCCGTCATCGCCTCGGACTCGCCGAGCGCAGCGAAGGCGCGGGCATGCGGAAACGTCGTGGCTCCGGCCACCTGCTGCCCGAGGCCGCGCTCCATGTCGGTCATCACGAGGAGCGGACGCGCCGAGTCGCCCTGCAGCGCGGCGTGCTGCAAGCCCACCAGGGTTTCGCGGGTCTGAGGCCACGCCCCGTTGAAGAGGATCACGCCGCCGAGCGGGTAGCGGCCGAGCAGGGCCTCGACGTGCGCGGCGTCTTCCTCGGCGCGGCGCGGCGGCTGCATGTTGGAGCCGAGGCGGACGACGAGCAGGCCGGCGGCTTTGCGGCGGAGGCGTTCGGTGGCGGTCACGGGCGGGCGCGCAGGGTGGGACGGCAAGGTACCGAGACGAGTGGCGGCGTTGAGGCCGTTTTTCCTCCTTTCCGGTGTTACGAAACCGTGTACTGCTCGCGCCTTCTTCTGTAACCCCTTTCGACGACCCGCTGCCACCATGCCTACCCTCGCTCCGCTGCCGCCCCGCCGTCGCCGCGTCCTACCCTGGCTGCTGTTCGTGGTGCTGTGGGCCCTGGCTGCGGGACTGCTCGTCGCAAGCTCCCGCCTCGCCCAGGCCCTCGCGGGCTAACGCGGAGGGTATACGTCGTGCTCGGCGATGTAGGCCAGCACGTCGTCCGGGACGAGGTACCGAGCCGAGCGCCCCGCCCGGAGCAGGCGGCGGATCGCCGTGCTGGACGGGTCGAGCAGCGGGCGGTCGAGGACGGTAGCGCGGGCCATCACGCTCGGGGCCACGTCGGCGAGGTCGGCTCCGGGGCGCGGGTAGACGGCAAGCGCGGCGTGCCGCAGAATCTTGTCCGGCTCGCGCCACGAATCGAACTGCGCGAGGCTATCCCCGCCGAGGATGAGGTGGAACTCGGCGGCGGGCTGCTCCGCCCGCAAAGCCCGCACCGTGTCGACGGTGTAGGAGACGCCCCCCCGCTCGATCTCCCAGTCCGACACCTCGAACGCCTCGTTGCCGGCGACGGCCCGCCGCACCATCGCGAGGCGGTGGTGTGCTTCGGCGACCGTGCGCTCCTGTTTGTGCGGTGCCGTCGCGGCCGGAATCCAGAGGACGCGGTCTAGCCCGAGGTGGTCTCGCACGGCTTCGGCCACGGCGAGGTGTGCTACGTGCGGCGGGTTGAAGGTCCCCCCGAAGATGCCTACCCGGGCCGGGCGTTGAGGGTCGAGTGCCGAGCGGGGCTCCGTCATTCGCAACGCGTCATTCGCCTCACCGGCTGGCCTGGCTCTCGAACTGCCGGAGTGCCCGCTCGACGATGGCATGCTCTGCCTCGGCCTCGCCGAGCAGCGGGCTGTCCGGGAAGATCTGGACGAGCCGGTCGTAGGCGTCGGCGGCCTGCTGATAGCGCTCGGCCTGGCGGCTGGGGATGCTGTCCTCAGCGTAGGCCCGGTAGCTCCGGACCGCGCCCAGGAGCGCGTCGTCGGCGAAGGCCGAGTCCGGGTAGCGCTCCAGCACGCCCTCGTAGGAAATGGCGGCGGCCTCGTGAAGCCCGCGCCGCTCGTAGAGGCCGGCGATCTCGAACCGCTTCCGCGCCAGCTTGGCGCGCAGCTCTTCCGTGTGCCCGGCTAGCTCGGCGGCGTACGCGCCCTCGGGGTACTTGCTGAGGTAGAGCCGGAGGTACGTCAGCGCCGTCTGCGTGTCGGTCTGGTCGAGCTGGTACGGCGGCGAGAGGCGGACGTAGCTCATCGCCCGGAGGTACTCCCCCTCCTCGACGCGTTCGTCCGTCCGGTACAGCTCCACGAAGCGGGTGAACTCGTTGGCCGAGAGGAGGTACTGCTTGGTCTTGAAGTAGGACTGGGCGAGGTAGAACTGCGCGTCGCCAGCGCGCGGGTTGGTGCGCCCAAAGTCGAAGACGTGCTGGAAGTACTCGATGGCGCGGTCGTACTTACCGCGTTCGTAGAGTTCCAGTCCCTTCTCGAAGGCTGCCTCCGGCGTGTCGGACGCTACGCGGTTACCGCTGGAGCAACCCGCAGCGAGCGCAGCGAGAAGGAGAAGGAGGGCAGATCGACGAAGCATCAATTCGGGAGCAACGGAAAGGGCGAGAGCCAGATGCCGAAGAAACCACTGCCCGCCCGGTAGACCCTAGCCCGATGGGTTGAAAAGCGCGGGAACTCGGCGGCGGACAGGCTGCACCGAGAACGCCGCCCTGCCGGGTTTATTGCAACACGACGGCGGGGATGAGCGGAAGGGGGCAAGCGGGGAAGAGGATCCCGGTGCAAAGCGCAGCAGTCTTCGTGGTTTTTCCAGCTTTCCCACGCTCCTCCGCTCTTCCGCTCCTGAACGCTCACTCCACCACTACGACTTCCCCGTCGCGGTAGCCGAGTATAAACATCGCCTCGTTGGCGTTTCCTCGTCCGAAGTCGATCCGGTGGCCAAGACCTGCGTAAGGGGCGGCGCGGCGGAGCAGGTCCGGCAGCGACTCCTCGCTCCGGCGCTCGGCGAGGAGCGCGAGGACCATCTGGGCGAGGTCGTAGCCCGCATACGCGAGGCGCTCCGGCGCGACGCCCGCCAGCGCGCGGTACCGCTCGGCGAAGGCTCGCGCGTCCTCATCCCGCTCGCCGAGGTGGAAGTCCGAGGTGAAGACGGTGCCGTAGCCCTCGGCGCGGGGCCGCGAGGCGTCGAGCATCCCCCACTCCAGGTTGCCGAAGACGCGCAGCCGGCCGCGCTCCTCGGGCGGCACGGCGCGGTCGAGGCTCCGCAGGGCACCGGCGGCGTACTCATCGGCGTCGGCCCCGGAGACGGGGAGGTAGAGCGCGTCCACGTCCGCGAGCAGGTTGTTGAGCGAGTCGGCCAGCAGTTCGTCGAGCCGGAACCAGGCCCGGTCGTCGAAGAGCAGTTCGGTGAAGGCGACCGTGCCGCCGACTTGGATCAGCTCGGTCTGGAACGCCTCGGCCATCGTCTCGCCGATCGTCCCGGACTGCGCGACGACGCCGAAGGTGCCGGGGCGCTGCGCGGCGGCGTAGCGGGCCATCGCGCGGCCGCGCTCAGCGTAGGTCGGGTTGGCCTGGAAGACGTAGCGCCGCCCCTCGGACACGGCCTCGTTCGTGGCAAGCGGGGCGACGAGCAGGAGGCGCTCGCGCTCGGCAACCCCGCCTGCCGCTGTCGCCTCTTCGCTGTAGAGCGGTCCGAGGACGAGTTCGACACCCGCGCGGCTGAGGCTCTCGACGGCCTGCACAGCCCCGCGCTCCGACCCCTCGGTGTTGCGGAACACCATCCGCACCGGGCGCTCCGGCACCGCCGCGTTGTGCGCCTCCACGGCGAGGCGGACGCCATTGAAGAGGGCCTGCGAGAACACGATGTCGGCGTTGTTCGTCGGCAGCACCACCCCGACGTCGGTAGCTTCAGGTACGGCCTCGGCCGCGTCGAGCCGGGCCTGCGACTCGATGCGGAGCGCACGGGCGTCGGCGAGGTAGCGGCTGCGAGGGTATTCCCGGACGAAGTCGGTCATCGCCCCGATAGCATCGGCAAACTCGCCGGCGGCGTAGTGCGCCTTGCCGAGCATCAGGTGCGCCGCCGTCGTCCGCTGGTTGAACGCGCCCTCGGTGACCTTCCGAAAAGCCCGCGCGGCGGCGTCGTACT
Source organism: Bacteroidota bacterium (assembly GCA_038746285.1). NCBI lineage: Bacteria > Pseudomonadati > Bacteroidota > Bacteroidota bacterium. The sequence continues at coordinate 5,850 of JBCDKT010000083.1, read as the reverse complement.
GCCCAGTCTCATAGGCTCGCAGCCCCCGGTCAAAGGCCGACTCCGCCGCCGGAATCGCCGGTGCCTCAAACGGCTGCGCTACCACCGGCACGTGGAGGGTGAGGAGGAGAAGCAGGAAGAGGAGGCGCATGGCAGAAGTGCAGTGAGGCTTGGCTAGGAAGTTACTGCATCCCCTATCAAGTCATCTCCGCGCAGGCGGGGATCCGGAGAACCGCTGGACAGTGGATCCCGGCTCGGGGGCCGGGATGACTATCGGTTCCGGTTTTGGAGAACGTCATCGCTGCGAAAGATCGCGGCGCGGCCGTGGTCCCACCTCTGCTCGCTGTCCCCTGATCGCTGTCTTCTGAACCTACTCCCACTCGATCGTGGCGGGCGGTTTGGAGGATACGTCGTAGGCGACACGGTTGATGCCGCGCACCTCGTTGATGATCCGGTTCGAGACGTGCCCGAGGAAGGCGTAGGGCAGGTGCGCCCAGTCGGCCGTCATCCCGTCCACGCTCGTGACGGCGCGGAGGACGGCGGCGTTCTCGTAGGTCCGGGCGTCGCCCATCACCCCGACCGACTGCACGGGTAGGAGCACCACGAACGCTTGCCACACGTCGTCGTACAGCCCGTGCGCCTTCAGTTCGTCGATGAAGATGGCGTCGGCCTCCTGGAGGAGCGCCGCGTGCTCGGACGTGACTTCGCCGAGGATACGGACCGCGAGGCCGGGGCCGGGGAACGGGTGACGCCCGATGATCTTCTTCGGCACGCCGAGGAGCCGCCCGACTTCGCGGACCTCGTCCTTGAACAACTCGCGGAAGGGTTCCAGCAAGTCGAAGCCGAGTTCTTTGGGGAGGCCGCCGACGTTGTGGTGGCTCTTGATAGTCGCGCTCGGGCCCTTGAACGAGACGCTCTCGATCACGTCGGGGTAGAGCGTGCCCTGAGCCAGAAAGGTCGGCTTCGCCCCGAGGCGCTCGGTGACGGACTCCGTCGCGTCGTTGAAGACCTCGATGAAGGTGCGCCCGATGAGCTTGCGCTTCTGCTCTGGGTCCTCAACGCCCGCGAGCGCGTCCATGAACTCGTCGGTGGCGTCGACCACGATCAGGTCGATGTGGAAGTGCTCGCGGAAGGTCTGCTCGACCTCGGCGCGCTCGTTCTTGCGGAGCAACCCGGTGTCGACGAAGATGCAGGTCAGCTGGTCGCCGATGGCCTCGTGGAGGAGCACCGCTGCCACGGACGAATCGACCCCGCCGGAGAGTCCGAGGATGACGTGGTCGTCGCCGACCTCGTTCTGGATCTCGGCCTTCTTGTCCTCGATGAAGGAGGCGGCAGACCAGTCGCCCGCGCAGCCGCAGACGGCGTAGACGAAGTTCTCGATCATCGCCCGCCCGTGCTCGGTGTGGACGACCTCGGGGTGGAACTGCACGCCGAAGACGGGTTGCCCGTCGGCGGCGACGGCGGCAATCGGGGCGTTCTCGGTGTGGGCGATTCTGCGGAAGCCGGCAGGGAGGCGCGTGAGGTGGTCGCCGTGGCTCATCCAGACCGTCGAGCCGTCGGGGACCTCGGCGAACAGGTGCGCCTCTTCGTCGACGATCAGGTGGGCCCGCCCGAACTCGCGCCGCTCGGCGCGCTCGACGGTGCCGCCGAGCTCGTAGGCGAGCGCCTGGAGCCCGTAGCAGATGCCGAGGACCGGGACCGGCTTGCCGGACTCGGTTTCGAGCGCGAGGAGCGCCGGGTCGAGGCCGGGCGCGCCGTCGTCGTAGACGGACATTGGGCCGCCGGAGAGGACGAGGCCGGCGGGGCGCAGCGCGGCGACCTCCGCCGCCGGGAGCGTGCAGGGGTGGATCTCGCAGTAGACCCCGGCCTCGCGGACGCGCCGGGCGATGAGCTGGGTGACCTGCGAGCCGAAGTCGAGGATGACGATCGTTTCGTGCACGGGTCCAGTTACGAATTGCGAGTGACGAACGACGAGTGGAAAAGCGTGAGAACGACCCCAAGGTTGACCCCAAGGTTGGAACAGGCGCGGACTCGTCGGACTGGCACCCGTTCGTAGCTCGTCCTCCGTACCTCGTCGTTCCTAAGCGTCAGCGCCGATCATGTGCTTGTAGGCGTCGGCGTCCATCAGGCTGTCGATCTCGGCCGCGTCGCTGGGCTCCATCTTGACGAGCCAGCCTTCGCCGTAGGGGTCCTGGTTGACCGTCTCCGGGGCACCGTCGAGCGCGGCGTTGACCTCGGTCACCGTCCCGGCGACGGGCAGGAAGAGGTCCGAGACCGTCTTGACGGCCTCGATCGTGCCGAAGACCCCCTCGGCGTCGCCCTCAAAGTCTTCTTCGAGTTCGACGAAGACGATGTCGCCGAGCTCCTGCTGGGCGTAGTCGGTGATGCCAACGGTGGCGGCGCCGTCGTCGCCGAGGCGGACCCACTCGTGTTCGTTGGTGTAGCGGCAGTCGTCGGGGAAGGTCATTGCTAATGGCTGATTGGGTGAATGAGCGAGTAGCTGATTGGGCACCATGAATCACCCAATCGGCGAATCGCCCAATCACTCACTGGCTGGAGGTTTCAACTCGAAGCTACTCAAAAAGCCGGTGTCGAACTGTCCGTTCTGGAAGCGCTCGTCGTCCATGAGCTGGCGGTGGAACGGGATCGTCGTCTTGACGCCCTCGATGACGAACTCGTCGAGGGCGCGGCGCATCTTGCGGATGGTGTGCTCGCGGTCCTTGCCGCGCACGATGAGCTTAGCCACGAGCGAGTCGTAGTTCGGCGGAATCCGGTAGCCGGCGTAGATGTGGGTGTCGACGCGGACGCCGCGGCCCTTCGGCGTGTGGAGCGCGGTGATGTCGCCCGGCGAGGGGGCGAAGCCTCGGTACGGGTCCTCGGCGTTGATCCGGCACTCGATGGAGTGGCCTTCGAGCGCCACGTCCTGCGCCGTGAGCTTCATCCCGTTGGCGACGGCGATCTGCATCTCGATCAGGTCGGTGTCAGTCACCTCCTCGGTGACCGGGTGCTCGACCTGGATACGGGTGTTCATCTCCATGAAGTAGAAGGTGCCGTGCCTGTCGAGCAGGAACTCGACCGTGCCAGCCCCGCTGTAGTCGACGGCGAGGGCGCCGGCAATCGCGGCCTCGCCCATCTTGGCGCGGAGGTCGGCGTCCACGACCGGCGAGGGGGCCTCTTCGAGCAGCTTCTGGTGGCGGCGCTGGATCGAGCACTCGCGCTCGCCGAAGTGGAGCGCCGTCCCCTGCCCGTCGCCCACGAGCTGGACCTCGATGTGGCGCGGCTCCTCGACGAACTTCTCGAGGTAGACGCCACCGTTGCCGAAGGCGGCCTTCGCCTCGGACCCGGCCGCGACGAACTGCTTCTCGAACTCGGCTTCGTCGCGCGCGAGGCGCATCCCGCGCCCGCCGCCGCCGGCCGAGGCTTTGATCATCACCGGGTACCCGATCTCGGCCGCGAGGCGCTTGCCCTCCTTCGCCGACCCGATCTCGCCCTCCGAGCCGGGGACGACGGGGACGCCGGCGGCGCGCATCGTCTCCTTCGCCACGCTCTTGTCGCCCATCTTGCGGATGGTCTCGGGCTTGGGGCCGATGAAGACGAGGTCGTTGTCGGCGCAGATGGCGGCGAACTCGGCGTTCTCCGAGAGGAAGCCGTAGCCGGGGTGGATGGCGTCGGCCCCGGTGACCTCGGCGGCGGCGATGATGCGGTCGACGCGGAGGTAGCTGTCGGCGCTCGGCGGCGGCCCGATGCAGACGGCCTCGTCGGCGAAGCGGACCGGGAGCGAGGCGCGGTCGGCGGTGGAGTAGACCGCTACGGTCTGGATGCCGAGTTCGCGGCAGGTGCGCAGGACGCGGAGCGCGATCTCGCCCCGGTTGGCGATGAGGACTTTTTGGATCACGCGGCGGCGGGGTGAGAGAGGAACAAGTACGGGCGACCGGCCGGTTGCCCCTACGACAGCGAACGCGTCACGAGGTCAGCACAAACAGCGGCTGGTCGTACTCGACGGCTTGGGCGTTCTCGATGAGAATTTCCTTGATGGTCCCGCTGTGCTCGCTCGTGACCTCGTTCATCAGCTTCATAGCCTCGATGATGCAGAGCGTGTCGCCCTCGCTGACCCGGGCTCCCACCTTGACGAACGGGTCGGCCTCGGGCGAGGGCGCGCGGTAGAACGTGCCGACGATGGGGGCGCGGATGAGCGTTTCGTCGGCCCCGGAGCCCGGCTCGGTGGCTGGCGGCGCGGCGGCCGGTGCGGGCGGCGGCGTGCTGGCCGGAGCCGGAGCGGCGGGCGCGGCCGGTGGCGGCGCAGGGGGCGGAGGCGCATAGGCCGGCGGGATCGGCGGATAGCCGGTCTGCATCGGGAAGGGCTGCACCGGGAAGCCGCCCATCGCCTGCCCGGCCTGCTGGAGCGTCACCACCGGCGACTGCCGGCGCACGATGATCTTGAGACCGTCTTCCTGCACCTCGATCTCGGCCACGCCGCTGTCGTTGACGAGACGGACGAGGGCCTGCACTTTGTCGATATCCATAGCGGGAGGGGGTGAAGCGAGCCCGGGAGGGCGCGGGGGCGTCAGTTGGCACTGACGCGGGTGAGGTAGGCGCCGGAGGTGGTATCGACGCGCACGAGGTCGCCCTCGTTGATGAAGAGCGGGACGTTGATCGTGGCCCCGCTCTCGAGCGTGGCGGGCTTGGTCGCGCCGGTGGCCGTGTCGCCCTTCATCCCCGGCTCGGTCTCGGCGATGAGCAGCTCCACCTGCTGCGGGATCTCGACCGAGAGCGCCTCGCCCGTCTGGGCGTGGACGATCAGGTCCACGTCGCCGCCTTCCTTGATGAAGCCGCGCCCCTCTACGCTGCCGGCGGGGAGCGTCGTCTGCTCGTAGGACTCGGTGTTCATCAGGTGGAGGCCGAGGTCGTCCTCGTAGAGGAACTGGTAGGCGTGGCGCTCCACGCGGGCCGCCTCCACCTTCTCGCCGGCCCGGAACGTGTTGTCGACGATCTTGCCGTTGCGGACGTTCTTGAGCTTAGTGCGGACGAACGCCCCGCCCTTGCCCGGCTTGACGTGCTGGAACTCGACGATCTGCCACACGCCGCCGTTCCAGATGAAGGTGTAGCCGTTGCGGAAGTCTTGCGTGGAGGCCATAGAGGAGCGCGAGAGAAGGGGGACGAGAGCAACCGTTCAGGGCTCAAAATATACCCTGCCCGTCGCATTCCTGTCAATCCACCACTCGCCTCCTGCCCTCACCTTAGAACCAAAGAGAGAGACCCGCCGGATGGCACCGGCGGGTCTCTGAGACCGAATATATCGGCAAATGAGTGTGCGAGCAAAGAAGCCACTCATGACACCCCTGGAATGAAACTCTCGGCCTCATTCACCGACCTGGTCAACTGGTGACCTGACACGCCCCACTGAACGGAAGCCGGGTCGTGATCTGCTTAGTTGCCAGAATAGGACCACCACCTCTTTGGGTAAGTGTGAGAGTACCCGTCACGTTTTTGCCGGCCGACCTGAGCGTTACTTGATCATGGCCTATGAGGTCGGTCAGAGCCTCTACGTTGCTGGGTACCTCCCACACCAGCAAGCTCTCGGGGATACCGTAGTTTAGCGCTGTGAAAGTGCAAGCTCCAGCGAAGTCGGAGGGACCTGCTATCGAGGGCGATGACGCCTCCGCAGCCGGAAGGGACCTAGACGTGCTCGGACCGGTGACGTCTGCAGAGTCGCAAGCAGCAAATACCAGACAGAGTGAGAGGACTAGAGTGTTGGAAATGAGATTTCTCATGACTACCTCAGATGTTTTGTTTGTTGTGATACGAGCGGCACGAATAACATGCCTAAGCACAGTATACGAAAAATATTACTATAAAACATTAATATAATAT
>JBCDKT010000082.1 GCA_038746285.1 Bacteroidota bacterium | reverse complement strand
GAAGAAAAACCACTAAATCTACGGAGACCATCACGCTCCGCGCCGATGTCCATTCCCCCTTTCGCCCATTCCCCCCACGCTGAAAAAACTCCCTGCCCTTCCTAAGAACGCACCGGCCGCACGGGCATACAACCGCCCTCACCTAGCCCAAGACGCATGCTCCATCCTGCCCCCTCCGACGCCTCGCTCGAACCGTACTGGGACGAGGCCGTCGCCTTCGAGGCGTTCCTTCCGACGGCCGAGAAAAACGCCGACCTCTGGGCCGCTGTCTGGGAGCGCGCCCACGTCCCCGACGACCTCGCCGCCCGCGCCGCCGCCGTGCCCGGGATGTGGCACCTCCTCGCACTCTCCGAAGACTGGTGCGGCGACGCCGTCAACGCCCTCCCGGTCGTCGCCCGCCTCGCCGGCGAGACGCCGGGCCTCGACTTCCGCCTCCTCGCCCGCGACGCCCACCTCGACCTGATGGACCGGCACCTCACGAACGGGCGGTCGCGCTCGATCCCCGTCGTCCTGGTCCTCGACGCCGACTTCGTCGAGCATGGGTGGTGGGGACCGCGCCCGTCGGAGTTGCAGGCATGGGTGATGAACGAGGGACTGCAGCTCGACCCCGACGAGCGCTACAAGCACGTTCGCCGGTTCTACGCCCGCGACAAAGGCCGGACGACGCTGGAAGAGATCATCAGCGGGATCGAGCAGGCGGCGGAGTAGGCGCTACTCGGCCGGCGTCTCCTCGGGGCTCTCGGCCAGCCCGGCCCGCACCTTCTGCACCGTCGAGACGACGCCGAGGACGACCATCGCGGCGACGAGACCGTAGACCCACCACGGAATGTTCTGCCCGGCCACGAGCAGGTAGAGGTAGGCCGAGCAGAAGAAGAACAGGCACAGAAACGCCGGGAGCGTAGCCGGCTTCTTCTGGCGCAGGTTTCGGATCAGCCACCCGAGCGAGAGCGTGAAGAACGGGATCGCGCCGACGTAGATCGCGCCGAAGATGAGCGGGTCGACGCCGTACTCGGCACCGAGGCTGAAGAACCACTCTTTGAAGGATTCCCACATGGAGGCTAGAGGATGGAGAATAGAGGAGTGAAGATGGACGACAGGCGTGTGCTGGAGTTGAACCCGCCACCACCCCTACTCGATAGTCCAGCTTCCGTAGAGTCTGGCAGGTCGGGTGCGGCAGCGCTACGTGCTCTCCCCAACATACCGGTGCGCCCACGCGGCGAGGACGCGTCCGGCGTACTCGGCATCGCGCTCGTTGGTGAGCAGGTGGTCGGCGTCGTCGAGCGAGACGAAGCTCTTGGGGTGCTTGGCCGCCTGGAAAATGTGCGCCGCGTTCTCGATGCCGACCGTCTGGTCGCCCGGTGCGTGGAAGACGAGCAGGGCGCGGCCCAGGCTGCGGATGGCCTCGTCCATGCGCTGCGCCGCGAGGTCGTCGACGAACGACTTGCGGATCGTGAACGGCCGCCCGGCGAGCGTCACGCAGGCCTCGCCCTGCGCCTCGATCTCACCGAGCGATGCGTCGAAGAGGTGACGGACGTGCTCCGGGTCGCACGGCGCGCCGATCGTGGCGACGGCCTTGACACTCGGGATCCGCCCGGTGGCCTGCAGCACGGCCGCCCCGCCGAGCGAGTGCCCGACGAGGATCGCGGGCGCTTCCAGCTCCTCGGCCATGCACCCGGCGGCGGCTACGAGGTCGTCCACGTCCGTCGAGAACGTCGAGTCGGCGAACTCGCCCTCGCTCTGGCCGAGGCCGGTGAAGTCGAACCGGAGCACCGCGAGGCCCTCGCGGTTCAGCGCCCTGCTGATCGCGCCGACGGCCTTGAGGTCCTTCGAGCAGGTGAAGCAGTGCGCGAAGAGCGCCCCGGCGACGGGTTCCGCCTCGGGTAGGTCGAGGCGGGCTGCAAGCGTGTGGCCGCGCGGGCTGGTGATCGAGAGGCGGCGAGAAGGCATGGGACGGTGGGCGGAGGACGGTGGACAGAGGACGGAAGAAGGTGAGCCTGGCGAGGCCGGTCAAGGTAGCGAGGCCGCCGCGCTCCGCGCCAACAGGGTAGGGGCGACCCCTTGGGGTCGCCGTGGCCGGGAATGGCTCAGTCGCTGCGCCCGGGTCGGGCACGGGGTCGTCATCGGCGGCGCAGTTGGTCGAGGCTGTAGTAGTCGTAGGTCCGCGCGAACAGGAGGGCGAAGTAGAGGAAGGCATAGACCATCTGAGAGCCGAGCGTCCCCCAGTCCTGCCGGAGCGCCGTCCCGAAGACGAGCACCGTCATCAGTAGCCCGCCCGCCACGAGCGCCCACCGCGTCCACAGCCCGACCGTCAGGAGGGCACCGATGCCGACCTCGGCGATGACGATTCCGTAGGCCGAGAGCCGGACGAGCGGGGCCGGAAGGATCGTCTCGCTAAAGCCCTCGGCGAGGCCGTCGGCGAAGCCGCCGAGGTTGCCGACGCGGACGAGGCCGTGCAGCAAGATGTTCACCCCGAGCGTGAGCCGGAGCACGCCGTACGCGAGGCGGCGGTCCAAGCGGTCGTCCGAGGAGCGGTCGGCGTCGAGCATCGGGCGGGCGAGTCGGTGAAGGAAGAGGATACGCCCCGGCTTGCTCTCGCGGCTCACGGTCCGGTCACATTACGCCACCAGATACCCCACTGCCAGCGCCCGGTACGCCTCGACCTGCTCGCGCTCCCACGCCTCGTCGCGCCCCAGCTCGTCGGCCAGGAGCGCCGCCACCGCCGGGGCCATGTCCATGCTGGCGCGGGCGTCGAGGAGCAGCGTCCGGCGCCGCCGGGCGAGCACGTCCTCGACCGTCCGCGCCATTTCGTGCCGCGCCGCCCACACGACCTCGCCGGCCCGCACCGGGCGGTCCGGGTGCAGCCGCTCGCTCCACGCCGGGCGCTCGGCGATGAGCGCTTCGACCGCCGGCGCGTCGGCCCCGTAGTCGGTGAGGTCGCCGTAGGTGTGCGCGGCTTCGTGCCAGCCGTGAATGCGGAGGGTACGGGTGACCGAAGGCCGGTCGGGGAGGTCGGCGAGCGTCGCGGCCTGGTCAACCGTGTCCTCGGCCATCTTGCGGTAGGTGGTCCACTTGCCGCCGGTGATCGTGACGAGGCCGGTTTTGGAGATGTGGAGGGTGTGGTCGCGCGAGAGCGCCGCCGTGCCCTCGCCGTCCGGGCTCCCGACGAGCGGGCGGAGGCCGGCGAAGGTACTCAGCACGTCGGCGGGTGCCGGGTCCTGGGTGAGGTAGCGCGCCGTGTGCTCGAAGAGGTAGTCCAACTCCTCCGCGAGCGGGCGCGGCTCCAGCTCCGGCTGCGGCACCTCGGTGTCGGTCGTGCCGACGAGCACGCGGTCGTGCCACGGGATGGCGAAGAGGACGCGCCCGTCGTCGGTCTTCGGGACCATGATCGCCGTGTCGCTGGGGAGGAAGTGCCGGTCGAGGACGATGTGGACGCCCTGGCTCGTCGTGACCATTGAGCTCGCGCCGGCGTCGTCCATCCGGCGGATCCGGTCCGTGAAGATGCCGGTCGCGTTGATGACGGCCTTCGCCCGGACGGTGTGCTCGGCCCCGGTCTCGGCGTCGCGGGCGAGGACGCCGCGCACCTCGCCGTGCTCGTGGACGAGGCCGACGACCTCGACGTAGTTCAGGAGGACGCCGCCCTCGTCCGCTGCCGTCTGCGCGAGGTTGACCGCGAGGCGGGCGTCGTCGAACTGCCCGTCGTAGTAGACCACCCCGCCGTCGAGGCCGTCGGGCTCCAGCGTCGGGAGGCGCTCCAGCGTCTCTTCCTTTGAGAGGTGCTTGCTCCGCCCGAAGCCGGAGCGCCCGGCGAGGAGGTCGTACATCTTCAGCCCGATCCCGTAGAACGGCCCCTCCCACCACGCGTAGTTGGGGACGACGAACGGGAGGTCGCGCACGAGGTGGGGCGCGTTCTGGAGGAGGAGGCCGCGCTCTTTGAGCGCTTCGAGGACGAGGGCCACGTTGCCCTGCCGGAGGTAGCGCACGCCGCCGTGGACGAGCTTCGTCGAGCGGCTCGACGTGCCCTTGGCGAAGTCGTGCTGCTCCAGGAGCAGCGTCCGGTAGCCGCGCGAGGCAGCCTCGACGGCGCACCCCAGCCCCGTCGCCCCGCCGCCGACGATGACAAAGTCCCAGGGTTCGTCCGCGCCGAGGGCGTCGAGCATCGTATCTCGGTTCATGAGTCGCAGAAGCGGTTGGGTGAGGCGTAGGGGTTCGATTAATCAAACCCCTACAGGAGGAAAAGCTAGGCGTTACCGCATCAGCAGCGCCGTCATCCAGAGCACGAGGCCGGCCCGCAGCGACCACGCCGCCGTGCGGACCCAGTTCGTCCCGACGAGCCGGGCGTGGGCGTCGGCGTCGAAGCCGGACGAGAGCGCCGTGTGCATCGGCACCTGCAAGACCGCCGTCGAGAGCCAGATCACGCCGACGAGCGCGAGGCCCGTCCACACCATCCACGCGGGGACGACCTCGGGGCGGGTCCAGAGGAGCGCGACCGCCGTCCCGAGTTCGAGCAGCATCGCGGGCAGGACGATCACGGAGATCCGCGCCTGGTGCGACGCCTCGTAAGCCACGAACCCGTCGGCACCGACCCCGGCGAAGAGCGGGTAGTGGACGACCTGCACGATCCAGATCACGCCGAACATCGTGAGCGTGGCGAAGAGGTGCGCCAGCACGAGCGCGTGGGCCGTCGTCACGCGGGCACCCCGAGGTCGGCCAGGACCGCCTCGGCGGCGCGGCGGCCCGAGACGAGCGCGCCGTTGATCGAGGCGTTCGTGCGGTGGTCGCCGGCGAGGTAGAGGCCGTGGCTGAGCTTCGCCGGGCGCTCCGGCGGCGAGAGCGTCGGCGGCGCTTGCTCGGGCTGCGCGTGGAGGATGCGGTACGTCTTGAGGTGGCGCCAGCTCTCGGCCCCGCGGTACCACCGGCTGAGGTGAGCGCGGACGCCCATCTCGACCTCGGCGTCCGACTGCGTCGGGTTGCCGATGACGGAGACCGAGACGAGGTGCTGCCCCGGCGGCGCGTAGTGCGGCGACACGTTGCTCATCACGGCCACGTTGTTGACCGGCCCGCCGCCCTCGCCGTCGAGCACGAGCACGGGGTCCTCGGTCGGGGCCTCGGGCGCGGCGTAGTAAAGACAAACAACGGAGCGCGAGGCGGGCGGGTCGAACCCGTCGAGGAGATAGGCCAACTCCGGCCCGTCGGTGGCGACGACGACCGCGCGCGCCTCGACCTCCGCCCCGGTCTCGAGCGTGACCGAGCCCGGCCCAGCGTGCTGCACGCGCGTGTTGAGCTGGACCGTGTGGTCCTCCAGCCCGGCCGCTAGCTGCTCGGGGATTTGCTGCATCCCGCGCGCGGGCACGGCGGTCTCGCCCTCGGAGAACATGCGGAAGTAGAACTCGAACGCCCGGCTCGACGTGCCAAGGTCGGGGTCGAGCAGGATGCCGCCGAGGAAGGGCTCGAAGAAGCGCCGGGTCATCTTCTCGGAGAACCCGTAGCGCTCGCGGAGCGCAGCGCCGGTCGTGATCTCGGCGCGCGCCCAGAGGGCGTCGAGGTCGGGCGCGCGGACGGCCTGCCGGAGCCGGAGCGTGCGGAGCTTGTCGCCGAGCGTGCCGACGGGGGCGAAGACGGTCGCCGGCGCGGCGAGGGGCTCGCGGAGCGGGTCGGCGATGCGGTGGAATCGTCCGTCGAAGCGGACGAGCGCGCCGTCGTAGAACGAGCGGAAGTCGAGCGCGTCGTAGTCGAGCACGCGCTGCGCCTCGGGGTAGGCCGTCAGCATCACCTGGAAGCCGCGGTCGAGGAGGAAGCCGTCCACCTCGTCGGTGCGGACGCGCCCGCCGACGCCGTCGGAGGCCTCGATGACTTTACACGAGACGCCGTGCCGGTGCAGTTCGCGGGCGCAGCCCAGCCCGGCCAGCCCGGCACCCACGATCAGGACATCGTACGTCGGCATCGTCCAAGAGGAGAGAGGGGATCGCAGGGGCGCGGCATCCCGCGCCCGCTCATCGAGGCAAGGTAACGGTCACGCCCTCGCGAAGGGCACCGGACGCCGTCACGCCGTCGGTCGCGGTGAAGGTGACCGTGTACGCCTCGCCGGCCCGCAGCGGCGGCGCCCCGACCTCGGCGTCGGCCCGCACCCGGTCGCGGATCGTCTCGACTTCTGCGCAGAGCGTACCCTTCGCCCGGACCACCTCGTACTGCCCCCGCCGCGCGAGCGGCAGCGACCGGCGGTTCAGGTCCGGATCGGCGGTGCGCTCCAGGAGCAGCCCAACGGTGTAGACCCCGGCCGTGTCCGTCTCGGCGACCGTCACGGTCCCGAACCGGTCCGACGGGTCGGCCGCGCTCGGGAGGAGCGTGTAGCGCAGCTGCACGCCGTTGCCCTCGGGCGCGACAGCGAGGTCGCTCAGGCCGAGATCCTGCAACCCGGTCTCGCGTGCCTGCACCGACCCGAGAAGCTCGAACGGCGTGGCGGGGTAGCGCTCGGTCGAGGCGTGGTAGAGCAGCGCGGTCGCGGCGAGCAGGCCGGGCGCGTCGAGTTGGCCGTCGAGATCGACAGCGGCGGCGTCGAGGTCGGCGGTGGTGTGTACGCTCGCGCAGCCGGTGGCGGTGAGCGCGAAGGCGAGGGCGAACAGGACGAGGCGGTTCATGCGGTGCGACCGAGGAGGTGGCGGAGGGCCGGTTCGAGGTCGGGATACGCGAAGGCGAAGCCTGAGTTCACGAGCGCCTCGGGGAGCATACGGACGCTCTTGAGCGCCATCTCGTCGGCGACCTCGCCGGCGGCGGTGCGGACGAGCGGGGCAGGTACGTTCAGGAACGTGGGGCGGCGCAGCACGCGGCCCATCGCGCGGGTGTAGGCGCGCTGCGTGGCTGGCTCGGGCGCGCCGAGGTTGACCGGCCCACGCTGCTCGCCCGCCAGGAGGTGGAGCATGGCGTAGAGCACGTCGTCGAGCGCGATCCACGGGAGGTAGGTCTCGCCGCTGCCCACCGTCCCCCCGAGGCCGAGAAGAAACGCCGGCAGCATCGTGCCGAGAAACCCGCCGGCCGGCGTCAGCACGAGGCCGATGCGGAGGTGGACTGTGCGGACGCCCGCCTCAACGGCCGGTGCCGTCTCGGCCTCCCACACTCGGCAAACGTGTGCGAGAAAGCCCTCGCCCGAGCCGTCGGCCTCCGTGACGCGCGCGTCGCCTTGGTCGCCGTAGAACCCGCTCGCCGAGGCCGAGAGCAGCGTGCGAGGCGGACGGTCAAGCCCGGCGAGCGTCTCGGCGAGGAGGCGCGTTCCCTGCCGTCGGCTCTCCAGGATGCGCTGCTTCTTGGCCTCGCTCCAGCGCAGCCCGAAGACGTTCTCGCCCGCAAGATGAATCACGGCGTCGACACCTTCGAGCGCAGCCGCGTCCATCGTGCCGCGCTTCGGGCTCCAGTAGGCGGCGGTCTCGTCAGCCCGGTCCGCGTAGCGCGCTACGGCCTCGGGCGACCGAACGAGCCGGACCACGCGGTGCCCGCCGGTCGTGAGAAAGGCGACGAGCGCTTCGCCGAGCAGGCCAGTCGAGCCGGTCAGGGCAATCGTCTGCGGGGCGAGGTCGTAGGCCGCGTGCCGGGCCAGGTCTTCGCGCGTCACCCGGTGCCGGTAGGCGAAGAGGCGGTCGATCTCGCTCCGGGCGAAGCCGCGCGCCAGGTTTGAGAGCGGCGCGAGCGGCAGGCGGTACTCGACGTGGTCTTCGAGCGTCGAGCGGGCCGGTCCGTCGGGCAGCATCCGGTGGGCGTGGGTCCATGCCGCGAACGGCCCGCGCACCTGCCGGTCGTTGAACTGCCGCCCCTCGGCGAACCCGAAGTGCTCGGCGACCCAGGTCAGCGCGACCGGTCCCGGACCGAGCTTGATCTCGGCCCGCTGCCCGTCGCGGATGCCCTCGAACTGCTCCAGCCGGACCGGCTGCCAGGGCGGCGTGAGGCGGTTGAACGCGCCCCGGTGGTCGTGCCACGCGAACAGCCGCTCGGCAGGTACGTCGACGGCGAGGCGGCGGGTGAAGACGGGCATGGGAGAAAGGGCGTGGAGGGAGAGGAGGGATGAAGGGGCCTGTCCCTTCTACTCTTCCGGTCGCTCTTGCTTCCGCTCTTACTTAATCTCCGCGGAGGCTTCGAGGGCGCGGTCGCGGGCCTCGCTGTGGTCCACGATGGGCTCGGGGTAGGTCTCGCCGAGGACGACGCCCGCTTCGGCCAGGATCTCGGCGGGGGCCGTCCACGGGCTGTGGAGGTACTTCGTCGGGAGGTCCTTCAGCTCCGGCACCCACCGGCGGACGTAGGCCCCGTCGGGGTCGTGCTTCTCGCCCTGGCTGACGGGGTTGAAGACGCGGAAGAAGGGCTGGGCGTCGGGGCCGCTGCCGGCGACCCACTGCCAGTTCATCGCGTTGCTCGCCAGGTCGGCGTCGACGAGGGTGTCCCAGAACCAGCGCTCGCCCTCCTGCCACGGGATCATCAGGTCCTTCGTCAGGAACGAGCCGGCGATCATGCGGACGCGGTTGTGCATCCAGCCGATCGACCAGAGCTGCCGCATCCCGGCGTCGACGATCGGGTAGCCCGTCTGCCCGCGCTGCCAGCGCCGGAGCGCGTCCTCGTCCATCCGCCAGTCGAAGCCGTCGAACTTGTCCTTGAGCGGCTCGGCTGGGAGGGTGGGGTAGTGGTAGAGGATGTGGTAGGAGAACTCGCGCCAGATGATCTCGCTCAGGAAGGCGTTGGCGGCCTCGCGCATCGAGCCGTTGCGGACCCAGTTGTTGACGCGGTGCCAGACCTGGCGGGGGCTGAGTTCGCCGTGGTGGAGGTAGGGCGAGAAGCGGGAGGTGCCGTTCTGGTCGGGGCGGTTGCGGCTCTCGGCGTAGTCGATCAGCGCTTCGTTCAGGAACCGGTGGAGCGCGGCGTGGGCGGCGCGCTCGCCGGGTGTCCAGAACGCGCCCATCTCCTTCGCCCAGTTGACCCCGTCCTCGTCCTGCGGCAGCAGCCGGAAGGACTCCAGGTCCTCGCTCTCGGGCCACGACTCGGGCGCGATGTGCTCGCCCATCCGGGGCACGTCGAGCGGGTCGCCTACCTCGACGGTTTCCTCAAACTTGTTGCGGAAGGGGGTGTAGACGTGGTACGGCCCGTCGGTGGTCGTACGGACGGCGGTGGGGTCGTGGAGGATGCGCGAGGCGAAGGTCTTGACCGTGATTCCGTCGCCGCGCAGTGCCTCGGCGATCTCGTCGTCGCGCTCGTGCAGCACCGGCTCGTAGCGGGCGTTCCAGTAGACCGCGTCGGCCCCGGTGGCGGCGATCAGGTCGCGGAGAGCGTCCAGGCTGGGGCCGGAGCGCCGGACGAGGCAGGACGCGTTGCGGCTCAAGCGCTGGCTGAGCTTCGTCAACGAGCAGTGCAGCCACCACCGGTGCGCGCCGCCGGGGGCCCACTCGCCGTCCTCCTCCGGAGCCCAGATGAACACGGGCACAACCGGACCGCCCCGCTCGACGGCCCGGTACAGCGCGGGGTGGTCGGCGAGGCGGAGGTCGTGGCGAAACCAGACGAGCGTAGGGGCAGGCATACGAGGGAGATAGGCAAAGGGGAAGAGGCAAGGCTTGTATGTCTCGCCCCGGCGTTCCCGTTCCCTTTTCGATGATCGGGGCGGGTTAGTAGTGCGGGGCGAAACCCAGAGCTAGGGTATCGGGGCCATCGCGCCTTGAGTCAAGTCCGTTCCCTCCAACAGACCCATGCCGAGTGATGCCCCCTGGCTATACACGTAGCAGGTAGGCCGTGACTACCGCGGCCGGACCGTCGCGAAGCCGCCGTCGACCGACAGCGTCTGCCCGGTGATCCACCCGCTCCGCTCGGCGTCGAGGAGAAAGGCGAGCGCGCCGGCGAGGTCTTCGGGCTCGCCGATCCGGCCGAGGGCGTGCATCTTGGCCGAGGCCTGCTCGGCGGCCTCGCTGCCCGTGAGCCGCGCCGTGAGCGGGGTGCGGACGAGGCCGGGGGCGACGGCGTTGACCCGGATCTTGCGGGGGGCGTAGCTCGCCGCCGCCGCGAGCACGAGGCCCGACACGCCGCCCTTCGCCGCGGCGATCGCTTCGTGGTTGGCGAGGCCGAGCCGGGCCGCCACGGAGGCCATCAGCACGATCGCGCCGCCGCTAGGCTCCTTGTTGGTCTGCATCGCCCGGGCGGCGGCCTTGACGAGGTAGAACGCGGTGTTGAGGTTCAGCGCGACCGTCGTGTCGAACTCCTCGACGCTCGTGAGGTGGGCCGGCTTGAGGAGGATCGAGCCGACGAGGTTGGCCGCGCCGTCGATCCGGCCGTGCGCCTCGACGGTCGCGTCGACGGCGGCCTGGACCTGAGCGTAGTCGGTCGCGTCGAGCGGGTGGGCGGTGGCACCGGTCTCCTCGGCGAGGGCGTGGAGGGCGTCCTCACGGCGGGCGCTGAGGACGAGGCGGGCACCGCTAGCGGCGAGGCTGCGGGCGAGCGCGGAGCCGATGCCGCCGGTGGCACCGAGGAGGAGGTAGACAGGAGAGGACATGGGGTGAGGGAAAGAAAGGGGGGAGAACGGAAAAGCCCGGAATGCCGTCGGCACTCCGGGCTGGGAAGCGGAAGCGAACGAAACGTTCCGCCACAAGCACGCCGGGCCTACATGTCGTCGGCCGGCAGCAGCACGCTGTCGATGACATGGATGACGCCGTTGTTGGTCGCCATGTCAGCCGAGGTGACGTTGGCGACGTTGCCCTGGGCATCGGTCACCGTGACGCCGCCGTCAGCCGCTGCCACGGCTAGCTCCTGGCCCTGCACCGACGCGACGTTCAGCTGGCCGCTGATGTCGCCGGACATGGCGCTCGTCGGCAGGACGTGGTAGGTGAGGATTTTGGTGAGCTGGTCGCGGTTCTCCTCTTCGAGGAGCGACTCAAGCGTGCCTTCCGGGAGGGCCTGGAACGCCTCGTCGCTCGGGGCGAAGATGGTGAACGGGCCTTCGCCGCTGAGGGTCTCGTCGAGACCGGCCTGCGCGACAGCGGTGCGGAAGGTGGTGAGGCCGGCCCCCTCGGCGACGACGAGGGGGCTGTCACCCGCCATCGTGTCGTCCTCCATGGTGCCGTCTTCGGCCATGGTGTCGTCCTCAGCTATGTCGTCGGCTGCAGGTGCTTCGGTGTCGCCGCAGCCGATGAAGGCTGCAAGGGCGAGGGCGCAGAAAAAGGTGAAGAAGCGGGATGTGGTCATCTGGGTAGTGCCTCCTGAGAGTGGTCTGTGGGGTAAAGGGCTGCCGGTGTCAGTGCGAGGGCAACGAAGTAAAAATACGCACCGCACACTCAAAGCGCGTGAAGCTGACATCTGTTCACGCGCTTTGGGCAATTTCACAAAGGCTTGTTCAAGGGGCTGCCGGCCCGGAACCCGCCCCAAAGCTGCCCGGCGGGCCCCGTCAGCGGAGCAGGGTGATGCTGCCGGACTGCACCGCGCCGCCCACGTTCAGGCGGTAGGCGTACGCCCCGCTCGGCAGGCCGCGCGCGTCGAACACGGCCTCGTGCCCGCCCGCCTCCAGCACGCCGTCGATCAGCACGGCGACCTCCCGGCCCAGGACATCGTAGACCGCGAGGTGGGCAGTCGCGGGCGCGTCGAGACCGAAGCGCAGCGTCGTCAGGTCGGTGAACGGGTTCGGGAACGCCGTGAGGTCGGTCACCAGGGCGGTTGCGCTCGCCGCTTCGGGCGCGGCCGGTGCGGCCGACCACGGGGTTGCCTCGGCGACGGTCCACGCGGCTGCCTCAGCGGCAGCCACACTCTGACCACTGATCAGGAGCGGGAAAGCCGACGTGTTGGCCTTGTTCGACGGCGCGCGCCCGACGTTCAGTTCGTAGGTGTAAGTCCCCGCCGGAGCCGTCGCCGGGATCTGCTGGGTGTAGGCTCCGCTCACCGACTGCCCCGCCGGCAGCGTCCCGCTCGTGACGACACCCTGCGACACGACAACTCCGTTCCGCTTCGCCGTGAAGAAGAGATCGCCGGTCGTGGCAGCGCCGGAGTTGTTGGTCACCGTGTAGTCGAAGCTTACCGCGCCGCCGGGCGCGACGGTCAGCGAGCCCACCGCGCTCGCCGAGAGGCCGATGCCGACGTCGGCCCGGACGACGAACAGCCCGCCCTGGAGGTCCGAGATGATCGTCCGGCCGCTCGGGAGGTAGGGGTAGGCCGTCCACGCACCGTTGAAGCCCGACCCGGCCTGCGGGAAGGTGTCGTAGAACGCGACCTGCTCCGGGCTGGCCGGGGTGCTCACGTCGAAGACCTGGTAGCCCTCGGTGTAGTGGGCGATGTGCAGCAGGTCGCCCTCGACGTAGCAGTTGTGGACCGGCGCGTTCTCGTCTACGATGATGCTGGTCAGAAACTCAGGGTCGCTGAGATCGCTCACGTCGAAGGCCCGCGTCCACGGCCCCGACCCGATCTCGTCCCCGACGAAGATCGTCTCCCCGTCCGGCGTGGCGCACACGTTGTGCGCCCCCTGGTAGGTCGCCGGGTAGATGATCGTCTCG
>JBCDKT010000081.1 GCA_038746285.1 Bacteroidota bacterium | reverse complement strand
GCGCTCGGAGAGGGCGAACGCCTCGGCGGGGTCGGCGACGGGCTCGGGCATGAGGACGTGCTCGACGACCTCCTCGATGCGCGAGACGTGGACGACTTCCAGCCCTTCGATGGCGGATGCCTTGATCTCGGCGATGTCCTTACCCCGCCCCTTATGCGGCACCGCGCCGCACAAGCGTAGCACGGGGTACGAAAAGACGGCGAGGCCGCAACGACTGCTCACCCGCCGGCCGCGAGGGCGAGCATCCACGAGCACGCGAGCGCGGCGTAGATGCCGAGGATGTAGCCCGCCACGGCCATGAGCAACCCAACCGGGGCCATCGCCGGGTGGTAGACGCCCGCCACGATCGGGGCACTCGCCGCGCCGCCGACGTTCGCCATCGAGCCGGTGGCGACAAAGAACAGCGGGGCCTTGAGTAGCTTCGCTGCGGTGAACAGGAGCGCGATGTGGATCGAGAGCCAGACGACGCCCGTGAGGAGGTAGAGCGGGGCGTCGAGGACGGCCGTGAGGTCGCCCTGCGCGCCAATCGAGGTCAGGAGGAGGTAGAGCGCGACGTAGCCGATCCGGCTCGCGCCGTCGGCCTCGAAGCTCCGCATCCGGGTGAACGAGAGCGCGAGCCCCGCCGTGACCGCGATCAGCACGGCCCAGGTCCCGCTGGAGATGATCGTCGGGTCGCCGAGCGTGGGGAGGGCCCCGCCGAGCACGCGGGACAGGACGGCCGCGCCGATGCCCATGCCGATGATGATGCCGCCGGTCTCGATCGTGAGCGGCCGCCGCGTGGTGTCGATCTGGCGCAGCGTCTCGTCGACGCGGTCCATCGCCGAGGTGTCGGCCCCGACCCAGGCGTTGAACCGGCCCTGCGAGTTCGAGAGGAACAGCAGGATCGCCATCCACCCGTAGCCGACGAGCGTGTCGACTACGATCACCGGCCCGAGGTCGCGCAGGCCCACCGACTCCTGCACGGCGACCATGTTGGCCGTCCCGCCGATCCAGCTTCCGCTGAGCGCCGCGAGCCCCTTCCACGCCTCCGGGTCCTCGATCAGCCGCCCCACCACCAGAAACGCCACCGGCCCGCCGATCACGATCCCCGCCGTCCCGACGACCAGCATCAGGAGCGCGAGGCGGCCCATGCTCAGGATCGCCCGGATGTCGATCGTCAGCATGAGCAGGAACAGCGCCATCGGGAGCAGGAGGTACCCGAAGAGGCTGTACGCTGCGTTGACGTACCCCGGCGTCGTCTCGGTCTCGGGCACGTAGGGCGGCGTGACGCCGAACGTCGTCAGCAGCATCGGCACGAAGTAGGCCCACAGGACCGGCGGGACGACGTCGAAGACCTTTTTAAGGGCCGGCACCCGCGACAGGGCGAAGACGCCGGCCAGCACCGAGGCGAGCAGGGCCGCGACGTGGATCGGATCGGTGACAAGCGCGTTCGGTACCATCGAGCAAGCGGAAAGCGGAAAAGCGGGAAGCTAACCCCTGTGCACCTAGCGGTGCCTTTCAATCGGTTTTCAAGACCCGCGCTCCCGGACGATAGTATGATAGTGGAGTCGATCCAAACGGCCTTGTATGACCTTTTATAGCTTTGGTCTGAACCACGAGACAGCGCCCGTCGCGGTGCGCGAAGCGTTCGCGCTCGACGAAGGGGCTCGGCGCGAACTCTACGGCCTGCTCCGCCTCTCGGCGTCGGCAGAGGTCGTGCTGCTCTCGACGTGTAACCGCACCGAGGCCATCCTCTTCGGCTACCCAGCGGACATCGCCGCGGTACAGACCGCGCTCGGCGTGCGCGCTGGCCTCCCGTGGCCGGAAGAGCACAGCTTCGCCCTCACCGACGAGGCGGCCGTGGGCCATGTGCTCCGCCTCGCCTCCGGCCTCCAGTCCCAGGTCCTGGGCGACGCGCAGATTCTGGCCCAGGTCAAGGACGCCTACCGCGTGGCGGTCGAGGAGGACGCGGTCGGGAGCCTGCTGCACCGGCTGATGCACACGGCGTTCCGCGCCGCCAAGCGCGTCCGCACCGAGACCGCGCTCTACGAGGGCGCGGCCTCCATCTCCAGCCTCGCCGTCCAGGCCGCCCGGCGGCACTTCGAGGAGACGACCGGCACCGGCCTCGGCGACCGCCGCGCGCTCCTGCTCGGGACGGGCGAGATGGGGATGGCCGCCCTCAAAGCCCTCGCCGCCGAAGGGACGAACCTGACCGTCGCCAACCGCTCGCGGGTGCGCGCTGAGGTCGCCGCCTCGCTTGTCGGGGCCGAGGTCATCGACTGGGACGCGCGCCACGACGCCGACGCCGACCTCGTGCTCGTCGCCTCGGGGGCCGACGCGCCGATCTTCCACGCCGACCGGCTGCCGCCGCGCTCGGCGGGCTCGCCCTGCCTCGTGGTCGACGTCGCCGTGCCGCGCAACGTGGACGCCGCCGTCGGTGCCGTGCCGGGCTACACGCTCCTCGACCTCGACCTCCTCGGGCGCTGGCGCGACGAGACCTGCGCCGCCCGCACCGCCGCGCGCCCCGAGGCCGAGGCCATCTGCGGTGCCGAACTGGCCGACTTCGTCGCGTGGGTCTTCAACCACGAGGCGCTCCAGCCGACGATCCAGGCGCTCCGCGACACCTTCGAGGCGATCCGGCAGCAGGAGATCGAGCGCCACGCCCACCGCTTCGAGAGCGTCGACGCCGACGAGCTCGACCGGCTCACGCGCTCGATCATGCAGAAGCTTCTCGCCGTCCCCGTCGTCCGGCTCAAGAACACGGAGTCCGACAGCCTCGACTTCGCGCGTGGCATCCGCACCCTCAGCCGCATCTTCGCCCGCCCGGACTGCGAGGACGAGTCCGCGACCCCAGGCCCCGCGGCCCCAGGCTGCCCGGTCGACCACGGGCGCGAGGCGTCCACCGAAGAGGCCGTCCGTGAAGATCGGCACGCGCGGTAGCGCCCTCGCGCTCTGGCAGGCCCGCCACGTCGCGGACCGGCTGCGCGCCGCCGGCCACGCCGCCGAGATCGTCACGTTCACGACGAAGGGCGACCGCATCCTCGACGTACCCCTCGCCGAGATCGGCGACAAGGGATTGTTCACCGCAGAGCTGGACCGGGCGCTGCTGGCCGGGGCGATCCACCTCGCGGTCCACTCGCTCAAAGACCTCCCGACCACGCTCCCCGAAGGCCTCGTCCTCGCCGCCACCACGGAGCGCGCGTCGCCCTGGGACGCGTTCGTCGCCCACCCTGACGTCAGGGGATCTCTTGATGGCTTGCCCGAGGGCGCGACACTCGCCACCTCGTCGCTCCGGCGGCAGGCCCAGCTTCTGGCGTGGCGGCCCGACCTCCGCGTCGTCCCCGTGCGCGGCAACGTCCCGACCCGCCTCGCCAAGCTCGACGCGAGCGGCCCGCCGAAATCGGGCGGGTGGCACGGGGTGATCCTGGCGGCGGCGGGGCTCGAACGGCTCGGGTTGGAAGACCGCATCCGGGAGCGCATTGACCCGGCGGTCATGCTACCTGCGGTCGGACAGGGTGCGCTCGGGATCGTCTGCGCCGAAGGCGACACGGAGACCGCTCGGACGCTGGCGTCAGCGCTCGACCACCCCGATACGGCCGCGGCGGCGACGGCGGAGCGGGCGTTCCTGCGCCGTCTCGAAGGCGGCTGCCAGGTGCCGGTAGCGGCCTGGGCGCGCCTGGAAGCAGGTACGCTCATGCTCGACGGAGCCGTAGCCAGCCTCGACGGGGCGGCGCACCTCCGCGACGCTGCCTCCGGCACATCCGCCGAGGCCGGAGCGCTCGGCACCGCGCTAGCAGAGCGGATGCTGGACGCCGGTGCCGGAGCCATTCTCGGCGCGATCCGTGAGACGTCCAAAGCGCAGACGGGGAGGGATGCATGACACGGTGTGTCTTCGGGATCAGGCCCTTGTCACACGTCGTCCCCGCGCAGGCGGAGACCCACGGGCCGAAGCAGCCGGTGGGTCCCGGCTCGGGGGCCGGGAGGACTTCCGGTTGTGGAATGAGGACCCTCTGAAATAAAACCAATGCCTGCTTCTCGCCCTGTCATTCTGCTGCTTCGCCAGCTCGCCGAGCCGGACCCCTTCGTCGCCGCCTTCGAGGCGCTGAACGTCGAGGCCCGCTGCCTGCCGGTGCTGCGGTTCGCGTTCGAGAACGAGGCCGTGCTGCGCGAGCACCTAGCGCATCCGGGCGGATATGCAGGGCTGGTCCTGACGAGTCCGCGCGCGGTCGAGGCGCTGCGCGAAGGTAATCTGGCTGCGTGGGAGGCCAAGCCCGCGTTTACGGTCGGGCCAGCGACGGCAGCGGCGGCCCGGTCGCTCGGGCTCCAGGCTGAGGGCGGCGAATCCGGCCACGCCGAAGCCCTCGCCGGCAGCATCACCGAGCGCACGTTCGACCGCCCGCTGCTGTTCGTCTGCGGCGACCGCCGCCGCGAGGTGCTGCCCGAGCGGATGCGCGCGGCGGGTGTCCCGTTCGAAGAATGCGTCGCCTACCGCACGGTCCTCCTGCCGTCCGCGCTGAACGTCCTCGCGGCAGACCCGCCCGACTGGGTCGCCTTTTTCAGTCCCTCCGGGGTCGAGGCCGCGCTGCAGGCCGCAGGTTTTCCGTGGAACGGATGCGCGCTCGCCGCCATTGGACCCGCCACCGCTGCTGCCCTCGACGCAGCCCACCATCCGCCCGATGCCGTTGCATCCGCGCCGACACCCGACGCACTCGCCGCCGCCGTCCGCCGCCACCTCGCCCATGCCTGACCCCGCGCCTGCTGCCCCCTCGGAGCACCCCCCGCTCAAGAACGATCTCCTGCTGCGCGCCGCACGCCGCGAGCCGACGGAGCGCGCGCCCGTCTGGGTGATGCGGCAGGCCGGGCGCTACCTTCCCGAGTTCCAGGCCGTCCGCGCCGAGCACGACTTCTTCACCGTCTGCCGCACGCCCGAGCTCGCGTGCGAGGTCACGCTCCAGCCGCTGCGCCGCTTCCCGCTCGACGCCGCGATCATCTTCTCCGACATCCTCGTCGTGCCCCAGGCGCTCGGGCTGGAGGTGCAGATGGTCAAGGGCAAAGGCCCGCACTTCCCCGAGCCGCTCGCCGGGCCGGGCGACCTCGGCCGGCTCAGTACGCCCGACGTGCAGCGCGAGTTGGGCTACGTCTACGACGCCGTCGCCCTCACGCGCCGCGTCCTCGGCGGACGGTGCCCGCTCATCGGGTTCGCCGGGGCGCCGTGGACGCTCGCGGCCTACATGATCGAGGGCGGCGGGAGCAAAACCTTCTCGAAGAGCAAGGCCTGGCTCTGGGCCCACCCCGAGGCCAGCCACGAACTGCTCCAGGCCGTCACCGACGTTGTCGCGGACCACCTCGCGGCGCAGGCCGAGGCCGGGGCGCAGGCGCTGCAGGTCTTCGACTCGTGGGCCGGGCTGCTCTCGCCGGCGCAGTTTGCGGCCTTCGCGCTGCCCTACCTGACCCAGATCGCCGACCGGCTCAAGGCCTCGCACCCCGACGTGCCGCTCGTCGTCTTCGCCCGCGGCGCGCACTACGCCCTCGACGCGCTCGCCGCGAGCGCCTACGACGTAGTCGGCCTCGACTGGACGATTATGCCGGCCGCCGCCCGCGCCATCGCCGGCGACCGCGCCGCGCTCCAGGGCAACCTCGACCCGGCCGCGCTCTACGGGTCGCCCGCTGCAATCCGCGAGGCTGTCGGGCAGATGCTCGCCGGCTTCGGGACCGGGGGTTACATCGCCAACCTCGGCCACGGCATGCACCCGGACCACGACCCCGAGCACCTCGCTGCCTTCGTCGAGGCCGTGCAGGAGCTTTCGGCTCGGTAAGCCACCCTAGACCTCTTGATATCCTCACGCTGATGCTCGACGACCACCGCCGCGCGGAGCGGCTCCGCCAGGAAACGCGCACCGACCGGTCGCTCGGCGAGCGGATGCAGGCGTTCGTCGAGGCGCTCCAGACGCGGATCTGCCGGGCGTTCGAGCGCCTCGACGGCGCGGCGACGTTCACCTCCGACCGCTGGGAGCGGCCCGGCGGTGGGGGCGGGCTGACGCGCATCATCAGCGGGGGCGAGGTGTGGGAGAAAGGGGGCGTCAGCACCTCGGCCGTGCACGGCGACCTGCCGGCGCGGATGGTCGAGGCGCTCGGCGTGAGCGCGGGGCGGTTCTTCGCCACCGGCCTCTCGCTCGTCATGCACCCGCAGAACCCGTATGTCCCGGCAGTCCACGCCAACTTCCGCTACTTCGCCCTCGGCGACGACCCGTTGGACCCTGCCGACCAGTGGTTCGGCGGCGGGGCCGACCTCACGCCGGTCTACCCCGACCGGGCCGACGCCGAGCACTTCCACGGCGTCTGGAAGCAGGTCTGCGACGCGCACGACGTGGCCGACTACCGCGCCTTCAAGCGGCAGTGCGACGCCTACTTCTACCTCCCGCACCGCGAGGAGACGCGCGGCGTCGGCGGCATCTTCTTCGACTACCTCCGCGACGACCCCGAGGGCACCTTCCTCTTCGTCCGCCAGGCCGGGCGGGCGTTTCTGTCGTCCTACGTCCCCGTTGCCGAGCGCCGCAAGGATACCCCTTGGGGCGGGCGCGAGCGCGACTTTCAAGTGCACCGGCGCGGCCGCTACGCCGAGTTCAACCTGGCCTTCGACCGGGGGACGCGCTTCGGGCTAGAGACTGGTGGGCGGACCGAGAGCGTGCTGATGAGCCTGCCTCCGGTCGTGCGCTGGGACTACGACCAGAGGCCTGAGCAGGGCACGCCGGAAGCCGAGGCGCTCGCCTTCTTCCGACCGCACGACTGGCTTGGCGTGGAAGCGGGCGAAGGTTCTGAGGAGATTTAAGGCTGCCCGGACAACTCACCGAAACTTCGACCGCGAAGGGAACGGGCACCCCAGGTTTGCCTTAACTAGAGTGAGTGCGGAGCTTTCCGCGCATACGCTACCGCGCAGGGATAAATTTGAGAGTCAGTCGATGACGCCACGCGAGTTCCTGAAGGTATACAACTACGACAAGCGCCTCATCACGGGGGGCTACTACTCGCAGCAGCCGGTGAGCGTGGAGCCAGGCGACCGCGTGGGCGTCGTGATGATGAACCTCGGCGGCCCTATGAAAGAGGAGGACGTCGAGCCGTTCCTCTACAACCTCTTCATGGACCCGGCCATCATCGATATCCCGGTTCCGAAGCGGCCTCGCCACTGGCTCAGCCGGCTCATCTCCCGGAAGCGCGCCAAGTTCGTCGGCGAGGACTACAAGATGATCGGGGGCAACTCGCCGATCAACCAGCTCACGCGCGAGCAGGCGGAAGCGCTCGAATCCCGCCTCAACGCCCGCTACGGGCCCATCACCGGAGCGACGTTTCACACCTACGTCGCCATGCGGTACTGGCTGCCGTCGAGCGAGGACTGCGCGGAGCAGATGGACGCCGACGGCATCGACAAGGTCGTTCTGCTGCCGCTCTACCCGCACTACTCCAAGACGACCACAGGTGCGTCGCTGGTCTACCTGAAAGCGCTCGAAGAGGCCGGCGAGATGACGCCGCGCCCGACCTCGCTCGTCTACGAGTACGCCCGGCACCCGTACTTCGCCCAGGCCATCAGCGAGCGCATCGACGAGGGGCTGCAGCGCTTCTCGCACGGCGTCCGCGACCGGGTCCACCTGCTGTTCTCGGCCCACGGCACGCCGGTCAAGGAGATGAAGCAGCGCCGCGACCCGTACTGCTGCCTGGTCCACTCGACGGTGCAGTCCGTGATGGACCTGCGCGCCAAGCGCGAAGACCGCCCGTTCCACGTCGCCTTCCAGAGCAAGGTCGGCCCGGCGGAGTGGCTCACCCCGAGCACCCCGGGCAAGCTCGAAGAACTCGGCGAGGAGGGCGTGAACGCGGTCCTCGTCATTCCCGTAGCCTTCGTCACGGACCACATCGAGACGGCCTACGAGCTCGACATCGAGGTGCGCGAGGAGGCTGAAGAGGCCGGCATCGAGCACTACGAGGTGACGTGCGGGCTCAACAGCCACCCGCTCTTCATCGAGGCGCTCGCCGAGGCCGTCGCCGCCCAGATGAGTTCGACGCGGGTCACCGAAGGGGACGGGGCCGCCGCTGCGCTGCCCCGGCCGATCCCATCGCTGCCGCGCCACAAGTCCAAGAACCGGACGGTGCGCTGCCACCAGTGCCTCTGCATCACCGAGGCACACTGCTGGGACCAGGCGAGGGTCGTCTCCGAACCCGCCATCCGCGCCGACATCTCCGTTCGCCGCGACAGGGACGCAGCATGAGCACGGCCCTGGAAGCACCGCCTCGGCCGCCGTCCGCGCACCTGCTCCGAACGATGGCGGCCGTCCCCGTGCAGAGCCGCGTGCTCGACCTCGGCTGCGCCACCGGCCGCCACACCGAGCCGCTCGCCCAACTTGGCTTCGACCTGTGGGCGTGCGACGAGGACGAAGCGGCCGTTGCCGCGACGCGCGACCGGCTGGCGGAGACTGTTGGCGAAGAAGAGGCCGCCCGGCGCGTTACGCCCGCCCGCACCGCCGCGCTGGGCTACCCCGACGACCACTTCGACTGGGTCGTGGCCTACGGCACCTACGACCGGGCCGGCTCCGCCGCCGAGGTCAAAGAGATGCTGGCCGAGACGCGCCGCGTGCTCAAGAACGGCGGCTGGGTCCTCACCGCCTTCCGCCGCGCGCTCGCCGGGCCGGCGATGACCCCCGAGACCCTCGCCAAGCTGTTCGCCGAAGCCGGCCTCGCCCTCGCCGAGGACCCGGTGGAAGAGGAAGACGTAGTGCGAGGGATCTTCCGCCGGGTGGACCTGGGAACGCCAGTCTGAGGCTATTGGCTGTTAGCTTTTGGCTCTTGGCTTCTTGGGATCGACACGTTGGATGAAGGCGTTGAGCATTCGTTTGGCCTCTGCGATCTGTCGAGCGAGGTCGCCGTAGACAACAGCATCCAAGTAGCCCAGGTCTGAAGCGAGAAAAAGCTGATATTCAACTTCGTTGGCGGAGCCTTGTGCGATTCGCAGGAAGCGAGCGAAGTCGCCATCGCTGTCTCGTCCACATCCTTCCGCAATATTCGACGGCACGGACGTAGCAGCTCGCCGAAGCTGACTCGTCAGACCATACTGCTCCTCCTTCGGAAAATGCGCTGTGACTCGATAGATGACCAGAACTAGCTGGTGAGCTGTCTCCCAGACTCGAAGGTGCTTGAAATCCTGCATGGCACAACATCCATTTTGTGAGACTCGTCGGTTGAGGAGCACGAGCTAAAAGCCAACAGCCAGAAGCCAACAGCCCCCACCCTAAAGACAACCTTGATGCCCGCTCATAACCTTTCCCAGAGCAAGACCCTGTTCGCAACCGCCCAGCACGCCATCCCCGGCGGCGTCAACTCGCCCGTCCGCGCCTTCAAGAGCGTGGGTGGCACGCCCGTGTTCTTCGAACGTGCCGCCGGGCCGCACCTCTTCGACGCCGACGGCAACCGCTACGTGGACTACATCGGGAGCTGGGGGCCGATGCTCTTCGGGCACGCCCACCCGGACGTCGTCCGCGCCGTGCAGGACGCCGCGACGCGCTCGACCTCGTTCGGGGCGCCGACCGAGATCGAGATCCGCCTCGCCGAGCTCGTCGTCGAGCTCGTGCCGAGCGTGGAGAAGGTCCGCTTTGTCAACTCGGGGACCGAGGCCACGATGAGCGCCGTCCGCCTCGCGCGCGGCTTCACCGGGCGCGACAAGTTCGTCAAGTTCGAGGGGCACTACCACGGGCACGGCGACTTCTTCCTGATCGCCGCCGGCAGCGGCGCGATGACCTTCGGCGAGCCGAACTCGCCCGGCGTCACCGAGGGCAACGCCCGCGACACGCTCCTCGCCACCTTCAACGACCTCGGCAGCGTCCGCGACGTGCTCGAGGCGAACCGGGGCGAGGTCGCCTGCGTCATCGCCGAGCCGATCGCGGGCAACATGGGCTGCATCCCACCCGCTGAGGGCTTCCTCGAAGGGCTGCGCGCGCTCTGCGACGAGCACGGCGCGATCCTCATCTTCGACGAGGTCATGACCGGCTTCCGGGTCGCGCCGGGCGGCGCGCAGGAGCGCTACGGCGTCACGCCCGACCTCACGACGCTCGGCAAGATCATCGGCGGCGGCCTGCCGGTGGGGGCCTACGGCGGCCGGAAGGACATCATGGACTACGTCTCGCCCGCCGGGCCGGTCTACCAGGCGGGCACGCTCTCCGGCAACCCCCTCGCCATGCACGCGGGCTACGCCGTCCTCCGCCGCATCGCCGACGACCCCGGGGTCTACGACCGGCTCGAGCGCTACGGCGACCTCTTCGAGAGCGGCACCCGGGGCAACCTCAGCGCCCTCGGCCTCGACCTCTACCAGACCCGCGTCGGGTCGATGGGCTGCCTCTTCTTCAGCGGGGAGCCGGTGGTGGACTCGCCCTCGGCGCAGCGCTGCGACGCGGCGCGCTACGGGCGCTACTTCCACGCGATGCTCGAGGAGGGCATCTACCTCGCCCCGAGCCAGTTTGAGGCGTACTTTTTCTCTGACACGCACGGGGCCTCGGACCTCGCCGACACGCTCAACGCGCAGCGCTGCGCGCTCGAGCGGGCCTTCGACGACGCGTGGGAGCCGGCGGCTACGGTGCCGGACCCCGTGCAGGTGGACGGGCAGCGCGGCGTCAGCGGCCTCCGCTCCCCGGCGAGCTGACCGGTCTGCGCGCGGCCGGGGGGAGCCTGGCCGCCCATTGACCAAGAGGAGTGTCACGTTTTGTTGCGCGGCCTGCGCATTATGCCGGACAGGTGCAACGCCGGGGAGACGGCGTGCGGGGCCGTAGGCCGGTTTGCAAATCCGGGCGTAGTGCGTGATCTTCCGGCTGCTTTCTGCGACCCTAGCCGCCGGCGAGGCTCGCGGCCTCCTTCTCGCCACCCGATCACCGCATGCTCCGTTTCCTCGTACCCCGCTACCTGCCCGCCTGCGTGCTCCTGTTCGCCGCAGGCCTGCTCGCCCAGGACGCGCTGGCCCAGATCGACCCGACGCCGCCCCAGCGGCAGATCCGCACCTACATCCCGCCCGACCAGCTCGTCTCGTTCTCGGCCGAGACCCCGTTCAACCAGTTCGTCGAGTTCGTCAACCCGCTCTTCCAGCGCGTCACCGGCAAGGCCGTCGTGGACCTCACCGAGCGGACCGCCCCCATCGGCGTCAACGTCTCCGGCCTCCAGTTCCTCGACGCGTTCGAACTCGTGCTCGCGCAGTCGGGCCTGGTCTACCGCGAGACCGACCGCTACTTCCTGGTCGAGCCGTTCTCGGCGGCGGGCGATCCGAGCGTCGTGGGACCGGCCACGCCCGCCCCGGTCGTCGTCTCGCGCACGCCCGAGGTGACGGGCGACGACCGCGAGATCCGCATCGACGCCATCATCTTCGAGGCCAACGTAGACCGCCTGCGCGAACTCGGGACTAACTGGACCCGCCTGCTCGGCAGCCAGCAGCAGGGCGGCGGGGGCGGCTCGACGGGCAACGACAGCAACCGCCTCCGGCTCTTCCTCAACACCGAGCCGCTCTTCGACCAGCTCTCCGACGTGCTCACCGGGCCGGACCAGATCGACCTCGCGGAGATCAACGCGTTCTTCCGGCTCCTCGAGTCGCGCGGCGTCGGCGAGACGATCTCGAGCCCGAGCATCGTGGTCCGCAGCGGGGAGGAGGGGCGGATCCAGAGCGGGTCCGACATCCCGGTGACGCTCCGCGACTTCGCCGGCAACACCGTCGTGCAGTACATCGCCACGGGCGTCATCGTCACCGTGCGCCCCGTGCTCATCCTCGACGACGAGGACCCGGGCCGCGACCCAGTCGAGTTCATTCACCTCGTCGTCGACGTGGAGAAAAGCTCGGGCCGGCTCGGCGGTAACGGGCTCATCATCGACAAAAACGAGGCGGCGACCGACGTGCTCCTGCTCGATGGCGAGCAGACCGTCATCGGTGGGCTCTACTCGACCGAGGAGTCGGTCTCGCGGAGCGGCATCCCGATCCTGATGGACATCCCACTGCTCGGCTACCTCTTCTCGACCAAGAACCGCTCGCTCATCGAGCGCGAACTGATCATCGTGCTGCAGACGCGCCTCGTGGATCCGCTGCGGGAGCGGGCGCAGCGAGCCTTCAGGACCGACATCAGAGACGAGGAGCGGGAGGACGTCCGGCGACGTCTCCTGCGGGCCAACCCCACGACGGAGCCGTACCTGGACGAGCTACCGGAGAACGACGACCAGTGAAGCGGCATCGTAAGAGACCGTTGAGATTTCGAACGTGAAGGCGAGAGCGAAAACCGAACCCGCCGAGGCGCGGGAGGAGTCCGATGCCGCGCATCGGGTGACGAGCGCAACGACGACGGGGCGGTTTGCAGCCGCTCGTAGCCCGCGAGCGTGAATCCTCAACAGTCTCTAATACCAGTTCTTCAGGATAGTGTCTCACCTACACGAGGTCGTCCCCGCGTAGGCGGGGACCCATGCACCCCCCTGTGTGAAGCGCCGCCGCCTGATGGATGCCCGCCTGCGCGGGCATGACATGAGAGTGAGGCAACAATC
>JBCDKT010000080.1 GCA_038746285.1 Bacteroidota bacterium | reverse complement strand
CAGCGCCCCGGCAGGCCTCTACACGGTCGCCATCAGCGCCGGCCCGAACACGGGCACCGCGGTTGCGACGGACGAGGTGACGGTGATCGTGCCGGCCAGCCGCGCGGTCGCTGGCGGCTCGGCGGAGTGGACACTGGTCGACGCGCAGCCGTGGCCGGCGCTTGAGGCTGCCGCCCGCACGAGCGCGCTGGGAGCCTTCCCGAACCCGTTCGCGGACCGTACGGAGATCGGGTTCGAGCTCGAGGCGAGCGCCCGGGTGGAGCTCGTGGTGTACGACGTGCGAGGCCGCGAGGTGGCGACGCTGGCCAACGACGTGCTGGAAGCGGGTCAGCACAGCGTGGAGTTCGACGCGGCGTCGTTGCCGAGCGGTGTGTACATCTACCGCCTGGTGACGGGTACGCAGGTGGAGACCGGCCGCATGACCCTCGTCAAGTAAGACACACGAGCGGTTCCAAACGCAAGCGGGTGGGGCGCCTCAGTGCGCTCCACCCGCTTCTTTTTTCCGGGCTGGTACGGTACCCGCTCAGCGCCTCGCACTGCTCGTGCGGTTCGTCCCATTTCGAGCCGGTTGCCCGTTCTGAGACACTCGCCGGGACGGCTCGGGGTGCGCCCGGTCTGCGCTCGGGGTGAACTTCGCCGGGATGCGCGGCACTTCGGCGAAGCGGCCCTTCTCGTTGAGCGGCACCCACTGCGGCGGGAGGTCGTAGAGGTAGCGCCCGATGCCGAGCGCGGCCCCGGCGCGCTTCATCGCGTTCGAGAGCCCCCCCTTCACTGCCTCGACCTCGGTGTTGTCCGCGCCGTCCTCGCGCCAGACCCACTCGCCGTCGTCGTTCTTGAAGTAGATGCGGCAGATGACCCCGCCCTCGGGGCCGGACCGGAATTCGTTCTTCCAGTTGCCCGGCCCGAACGTCTCGTCGAGCCGCTCCTGGACGGCGCGGGCAGTGATGTAGGGCATCGCGAGGCCCTTCTTGCGGTCGCGCGTGACGGCCCCCGGCTTCCATTCGACGTCGCGCGGGGGAAACGGGTCGGTGAGTCGGTGCCAGTTGACGGGTCGGCGGTGGGTCAGGTCCATGCGTGCCTCGGTTGGGTGAGCGATGCAAGAGGATAGACCTGGCATATGCCACCTCTTTGTCACAAGCAGGCAGGAGGTGGCTAACAAAAAAGGCCGCCTCCCCGAACAGGGAAGGCGGCCTTTCGTGACGCCGCGAAGACACCCCTGCTCCGCGGCGGCCTCCTTTCACGATCCGGTCGGGCGCAGGCGCTGCGGACGGGCGACGGACTCGTCCACATGCACGCCCCACGCGTCGCTGTACCGGCGGTCAAAGCGGCGGAGTAGGATAAACGGATTGGTGCCGTTGGCAGTATGCCACAGGTGGCGTTCGGAGAAATACTCCTCCTGCTCCGGGTCGATCTCGTAGGTCACCATCGCGGCGGCCTGCTCCGGGCGCAGGCGGAGGTTCCGGGCCTCACGCGTAGCGAGCGTGGTGAGGTTGATACGCCCGCGCTCGGAGAAGAGGTCCGGCCGCGTCGGGGCGGACTGCTCCCACTGCGAGACGAGGTACAGGCAGTCCTCCATGTGGTCGAGGAGGTCGGAGCCGCGGAGCCGGTAGAGCGCGTCCACGACAGGCCGGCCCGCCGACGCCCTGTCGGCGATGGGGCGGTCCGAGGCGATGAGCGTGGCGTCGCGGCGGAGGCGGCGCTGGTGGTCGCGCAGGCTCCGCCCACCGCCGCACTCGAAGGCGACGCGCCGCGTCTGGATCGGCCCCGGCACCTCGACGACGAAGTCGGCCGTGAAGAGGGCTCCGGTGGTCTCGAGTTCGACCTCGCTGTGGAGGACCGCGTCCTCGCGGAGGTACTTGACGATGTGCCAGGCGAACTCGTCCTGCACGGCCCCGTCGTACGGCGGCTCGTAGGCCGGGCCGGAGAGCAAGCCCTGGAGGTCGCGGGGTTCGGGGCTAGAGAGTCGGATCATCGGAGGAGGATGTCGGATTCAGGGTTGGAGGCGCACGTCTATGCTTCTCCGCGCGCGCGTGTGCGTAGGATAGCAAGGCAGAGTGACACCTCTGTGTCATAGCATTTAGGAAAGGCGAAAAGAGTCGAAGAGCGGAGGAGGTCTCGGGGCACCACCATCACGCTATCTTCCGCACCTCCGCTTCTCCCCGCTTCCGCTCGTCCGATGCGCCCTTTCGCCCTCGCGGCCTTGCTCCTCGTCCCCTGCCTCGCTGCCGAGGCGCAGGGCTTCCAGACGTTCAGCGGGCGCAACCACCCGGAGATCGACTGGCGCGTGGCCGAGACCGAGCACTTCGAGATCGTCTACCCCCAGCACCTTGCCGGCATCGAGGCCGAGGCGGCGACCGTGGCGGAAGAAACGTATGCCGCGCTCGCCGAGAACCTGGGCGTGGACTTCGACCGTCCGATCCGGGTCTACCTCTCGGACGAGGACGAGATCGCCAACGGCTTTGCGGTCAACGTGGGGCGCGCCGGGTTCACCAACGTCTGGGTCCACGTCAACGAGACGGCCTCGATCTGGACCGGCGACGCGAAGTGGATGCGGACCGTCCTCGCGCACGAGATCGCTCACATCTTCCACTACCGGGCCATCCGGTCGCCCGTCGGGCTGCTCCAGAACCTCGCCGCCAACCCGATCCCGAGCTTCTGGGCCGAGGGCATCGCGCAGTACCTCACCGAGCGCTGGGACGCGCAGCGCGGCGACCGCTGGCTCCGCACCGCCGTCTTCGAGGACCGCCTGAGCTACAGCGACGGCACGAGCGCGTGGAACGGGCGGCTCCGCTACGCTGTCGGCAACAGCCAGGTGCGCTACCTCGCCGAGACCTACGGCGACTCGACGATCGTGGACATCCTGAGGCACCGGAAGAGCCTCCTGCCCGGCATTGAGGTGCACGACTTCTACAGCGCCTTCGACGCGACGGTCGGCAAGCCGTACCGGGCGTTCTACGAGGACTGGCGCAAGCACGTCAACGTGTACTACAACACGCTCGCCGGGCAGATGGAGCGCGTGGACTCGCTCGGCGCAGCGCTCCCGCTGCCGGGGCAGTACGTCTACGACGTGGCCTACAGCCCCGATACGTCGCAGGTGGCGGCGCTCGTCCTCTCCTCCCTCGCGCGCCCCGTCCGGCGGCTCGCGGTGATCGAGGGGCTGACCGATACGACGGTCACGCGCCGCGTCCGCGTGCTGGCCGAGGGCTCGCTCAGGGCGCCCATCGCCTGGAGCCGCGACGGGGCGCGCATCGCCTACGCGCGCAGGGTCCGCGGGCGCTACGGCTCGCTGGTGAACGACCTCTACGTCGTCGACGTGGCCTCGGGTGAGACCGAGCGCCTGACCCGCGACCGCCGCGCCTCGTCGCCGACGTTCGGGCCGGACGGGCAGCTCGCGTTCGTCGGCAGCGCGGGGGGGACGGCGAACGTGTTCCTCCTCGACCTGGAGACGGGCACCGAGACGCAGCAGACCGATTTCGAGGGCGACGTGCAACTCACGGGCCTCCGCTTCAACCCGGACGGCACGCGCCTCGCCTTCGCCCGGTTCGACGCTGCAGGCGAGCGCGACCTCGCCGTGCTCGACCTCGCCTCGGGCATCGTCACGTCGGTCTCGGCGGGGGGCACGGACGACCGCGTCCCGGTCTGGAGCCCCGACGGCCGGCAGATCGCGTTCACCTCGCTCCGCGACAACGTGCCGAACGTGTTCGTGGTGGACGTGGCGGCCAGCCGCAGACCGCAGGGGGCGGACTCGCTAATCCTCAGCGCCGCGCCTTCACCGAGCGCCGCAGGTCCCCTTCCGCTCTTCCATGCCTCCGCTCTTCCACCCCCAAGTGAGCGCCGCGTCACCCACCTCTTCGGCGGGGCGACCGCGCGCGACTGGCTCCCGCCGGACTCGCTCCACCCGAGCGGGCGGATCGTCCTCGTCACGAGCGAGAGCAAGCGCCGCGAGCGGGCCTTCGCCGTCGACGCAGAGCGGACGGCTACGGTCGAGGAGCCGGTGGCGGCCCCTGATGCCTACGCGGCGTGGACCGCGCACCGGCCGCCCCGCGAGATCCCGTTTCGGACGACCGCCGACCCGGGTCTGATCGAGGCGCGGAGGCGGTACAGCACCTGGGCCAACATCACCCATGCCGGCTCGCTCGCGCTCCCGTACGCTGAGGCCGACGGCAGCGACTTCGGCCTCATCGGGACGACGATCTGGCTGGAGCCACTCGGCAAGCACCTCCTCGCGGGCTTCGTCGCAGTGTCCATCCCGGAGTTCGCCGACAACACGATCGGCGTCGTCTCCTACACCAACAACCAGTTCCGGCCGACCCTCACCCTGAACGCGTACCGGACGCCCAGCCCGGCCCGGTGGTACGGCGGGGGCCTTCTGGTCGAGGACCTCGTTGGCGGCGACCTGACGGTGACGCAGCCGCTCGACCTGACCGACGCGCCGTTCGTGCGGACGGCGGCGAGCCTGCGCCTCCGCCTGGCGAGCGCCGATCCGCTGAGCGACAGCCGCTTCGACGACATCGAGGCGGACGGCCTGCTCCAGCCCGAGGCCGGGACGCGCGCCGAGGTCCGGCTCGGCTTCACCGCGCGGCACCAGCGGCCCTACCGCTTCAACGACCTCTACCCGCTCGACGGCGTCGGTCTCCGCGCCCGGGTGTCGGTCGGGGTGCCGGTCTTCGGCAGCGACCGCACCTTCGTGCAGCCCGACCTCTCCGCGTTCTGGGTCTCACCCGGCCTCGGGATCGGCCGGTTCTACGTCTACGGCCGGGCGCAGGCGCAGTTTGGGCAGCGTCTCGCGCAGGACTTCGTCGGCCTCTCGCGCTTCGACGACATCGACCTCCAGCTCCCGTTCGTCGAGCCGGTGACGCTCTCCGACACGGAGCGGGTCCGGGGGTACCGGCGCTACGCCGTCGGCGACCGACTCCTGTTCGGGAGCCTCGAGTACCGGCTCCCGCCGCTGTTCAACCTCAACACGTCGCTCCTCGGGATCGTCGAGCTAGGCCGCGTCTCGCCCGCCATCTTCGTCGACGCCGCGGCCGTGTGGACGGGAAGCGATGTCGGGGGTGCCATCCGCCGGACCGGCGTCGGCGTCGAGATCAAGAACCGGGCGCGCCTCGGCGGCTTCCCGCTCACCCAGGCGCTCGGCGTGGCGCAGCGCTGGCGCGACCTCGGCGAGACCGTCGAGTGGGACGCCGTCGACCTCTACTACCGCGTGCAGGCGGCGCTGCCGTTCTGAGTCGGGGGCCCAACGTCGGGGGCCGGGCGTCTTTTATCTTGCTGACTCTCGACCCCTCGACTCCCGACCCATCCACCATGATCCACATCGAACTCGGCGAGGAGCGCGTTCCGGCGCTCGGCCTCGGCACCTGGCAGCTCAGCGGCGACGCGGCCCGCGACGGCGTCGCCCACGCGCTCGACCTCGGCTACCGGCACATCGACACGGCGCAGGTCTACGAGAACGAGGCCGCCGTCGGCCAGGGCCTCCGCGCCGCGAACGTGGACCGCGATGCCGTCTTCCTCACGACGAAAGTCTGGCGCGACCGTCTCCGCTACCGCGACCTCATGGCCTCGGCCGACGACAGCCTGCGGAGACTCGATGTGGACTACGTCGACCTCCTCCTCGTGCACTGGCCGAACGAGGACATCGAACTGGCCGAGACGCTCGACGCGTTGCAGGAGGTCCAGCACGCCCAAAAGGCCCGGCACATCGGCGTCTCGAACTTCACCCCGTCGCTGCTCGGCGAGGCGCTCCGGCAGGCTCCCGGCCTCGTCTGCAACCAGGTCGAGTATCACCCCTACCTCGACCAGAGCGGGATCCTGGAGGTCGTGCGCGAGCACGGGCTGTTCCTGACCGCCTACAGCCCGATTGCGCGCGGCCAGGTGATGGACGACGAGGTGGTTCAGGAGGTCGCCGCGGCGCACGGCAAGAGTCCGGTGCAGGTCACGCTCCGGTGGCTCGTCCAGCAGGACCGCGTCGCCGCCATCCCCAAGGCTGCCAGCCCGGAGCACCGCGAGGCCAACCTCGCCATCTTCGACTTTGCCCTCTCCGACGACGAGATAGCTGCCCTCTCTGCCCTCGCCCAACCCGACGGCCGCATGATAGACCCCGACTTCGCCCCGGCGTGGGAGACCTAGCGACCCAGTAGTTGGTCCACCGTCACGCCAATGTCGCGGGCGATTTTCCTCAGCAGCGATGGCGCAACGTCTCGTGAAAAGGCACCGTGGTCGCTCGTCCGCCCGCGTGGCGAAATTGCTTGTGCGAGCCGCGCTGCCGCACCTCCTCGAAACCTCCTCGAACCCAAGCGCCCGAAGTAGCCGGATCACGTCGTGTGGCGAAAGGACTGGAACGTTGCCCACAACTCAAGCTGCTACGGAAACGAGGTGGGTTCCGACGAACTCCCCCTCGAAGTCCGGCTCGCCGTCTTCCAGCAGCATCTCGATCACCTCACGCATGTTGCGGTCGAGTTCGTCGAGACTCTCCGCTTGCGAGTGCGCCCCGGGAAACCCGGGGACGTAGCCAACGAGAAGATGGGTGTCGGGGTCGCGTTCGATAACGACAGTGTAGGTTCGCATTGTGACGTGCGTTTGTGTCCTTACGCGGAGCGGGGCTCCTCGGCTTCTTTCGGACGGCGGAGAATGGCGACGATGACGCCGAGGTAGCCGCCGAGGATCATCAGCGGGGCGACGTAGAGCGAGAGGAACCCGTCGACCTCGTTCTCGACGCGCATCAGCGTGTAGCCGAGGATGATGGCCCCGACGCACGCGCCGAGCAGCACGTAGTTCGTGCGGTCGAAGACGAGGCGGGCCGTCTTGCGGGCGGCGGAGCGGCGGGACTTGCGGGGGGCTTTCGCCATGAGCGCGGCGGTTGAGCAGTCAGGGTGCGGGAATATAGCTCCGGTCGGGCAGGGCCGGCGCTAGACGAAACGCGGCGGCCGGTCCGTTTCGCGCGGAGCCGGGGAACCCCTCCGATCCCTCTGCCGATAGAGGACGCTGGCTCCTCTCCTATGTTCATGCGCCTCGCTCCCCTTCTGTTTGCTGCGGTCTTCGCTGCTGTCTCCCTCGTGGTGTGGGCCGGGCCGCGTCCGCTCGAAGCGGGGAACGTCTCGGACGCGGCGATCCGCAACGCGGTCACGGCGGCCCTCGGCGCCGAGAACCTGCCGGACGCCTTCTGGGGCGTCTACGTCCAGAACCTCCAGACCGGCGAGGTCGTCGTCAGCCGCAACGCGGACAAGAACCTCATGCCCGCCTCGAACATGAAGCTCGTCACCGTGGCGACGGCGCTCGACGCGCTCGGGCCGGACTTCCGCTACGTCACCCGGCTCTACTTCGACGGGACCGCCGGCGGCGAGGCGGGCGACTCGACGCTCCGCGGCGACCTCGTCCTGCGCGGCTCCGGCGATCCGACCTTCGGCAGCGTGCTCGCCGGGCCGGACCCGCTGCGGGCGTGGGCCGAGCAGCTCCGGGCGATGGGCGTCCGCCGCATCGAGGGCCGCCTCATCGGCGACGACGACGTGATGGACGAGCGGCCCTACGCCAACGGGTGGGACATCAGCTACATCGCCACCGAGGATTGGGCGGCCCCAGCGGGTGGCCTCACCTTCCGCGACAACCTCGTTACCCTCTCGATGGCCGGCACGAGGCCCGGCGAACCGGCCGAGGTTACCACCGACCCGGCAGGCTACGTCGAGGTGACGGGCGACCTCGCCACGCGGGGGCGGCGCGGCTACAACCCGCTCCGCATCCGCCGCACCGTCGGCACGAACCAGATCCAGGTCGAGGGATCGGTCTCGTCCCGCTACGAGGGCGCGGCGCGCATCCCGATCCAGGACCCGACCGCGTTCACGCTCCACGCCTTCGCCGAGCGCCTCCGCGACGCGGGCATCACCGTCGCCGCGGAGGTCGTGGACGCCGACAACCTGGAGGAGCCGCCGAGCTACGCGGCGGACCCCGTCCTCGTCCACCTCTCGCCGCCCCTCCTCGACATCCTGACGACCGTCAACCACCGGAGCAACAACCTCTACGCCGAGCAGGTTTTCCGCACGTTCTCCGGCAACGGCGGCGCGACGGGCGGCGAGCGGCGCGTCCTCGCGTTCCTGGAGCGGGCCGGGATCAGGACCGACGGCATCGCCGTCCGCGACGGGTCGGGACTGTCACGCAAGAACCTGCTCACGCCGGAGACGCTCGGGCAACTGCTGGCCTATGTCTACCGGTCTCCGATGCGCGGCGCCTTCGTGGCGACGCTCCCGCAGGGCGGCGAGGAGCAGACAACCCTGCGCTACCGTCTGCCCGGCCTCCCGGTCCGCGCCAAGACCGGTGCCCTCGAGCACGTCCGGGCCCTCTCCGGCTATGCTGCCGGGGCCGACGGCACGCCCTACGTGTTCGTCGCGATCGCCAACAACTTCACGAGCCGGTCCAGCCTGATCTCGGTCGCCCAGAACGAGATCGCCACCGCCATCGCCGAGGGCGGGCGCTAGGCGTCGGCGACGATGGCCCGGACGAGCGCGGCGAAGCGGCCTCGGACCTGCTGCCCGACGGCTATCACCTCGTCGTGGTTCAGCGGCTCGGCGTTGAGCCCGGCGGCGGCATTCGTGATCGCCGAGATCCCGAGCGTGGACATGCCGAGCGCCGCGGCCTGGATGACTTCGGGCACGGTGCTCATCCCGACGGCGTCGGCCCCGATCGTGCGGAAGAACCGAATCTCGGCGGGGGTCTCGTAGCTCGGGCCAGTCGTCCAGAGGTAGACCCCGCGCTGGGTCGGGATGCCGCGCTCCAGGGCGAGCGCCTCGGCACGGTCGGTCCAGTCGGGGTCGTAGGGCGCAGCCAGGTCGGGCCAGCGAGGCTCACCCTCGCGCACCGGCCCGGACATCGGCGAGGCGAAGGCGAGGTTGAGGTGGTCCGTGATGAACATCAGCGTCCCCGGCCCCATCGCCGGGTCGATCCCGCCGGCGGCGTTCGTGACGAGGAGCCGCCGCGCGCCGAGGGCGTGGGCGAGGCGGACGGGGAAGCCCAGCACGCTCGGCGCGTGGCCTTCGTAGAGGTGGACCCGCCCCTGCACGAAGAGCACCGACCGACCCTCGAGGCTCCCGAAGACGAGCCGTCCCGCATGCCCGGTGACCGTCGAGCGCGGGTAACCGGGAATCTCGGCCGTCGGGATCGCCACGGCGTCGCTGGCCTCGTCGGCGAGCGCGCCGAGGCCGGAGCCGAGGATGAGCACGAGGCCGGGTGCGGCGTCGGTGTGCCGGCGCACGGCGGCGACGGCGGTGCCCAGCGCTTCGGTGGGGAGGTCAGTCATGGGCGGCAGTGGCCAGAGGGTACGGCGAAGCGTGGTGGTCGGTGGGCGTGCTGATGCGAGCGACGACCATCGTCATATCGTCGTGCTGCGGGGCCTCGCCGGCGTGGCGGAGCACGTCGGTGATGAGCGATTGCAGCAGCGCACCGGCCGATGCGTCCGGTCCGGTCCCGGCGACGGCGTCGGCCAAGCGCTCGTCGGTGTAGAGCGTCTTGGCCGGGTCCATCGCCTCGGAGAACCCGTCGGTGTAGAACACGAGCGTGTCGCCCCGCCGGAGCGGGATGGTCTGCTCCTCGATCACGTCGTCGAACACCTCGCGGGCCGTCAGGCCGATGGCGAGGCCGGGCGGCTGGACGAAGTCGGCGGTCTGGTTGGGGGAGCGCTTGAGGATGACCGGGTTGTGCCCGGCGCGGGCGAAGGTGAACGTCTGCGCTTCCAGGTCGAAGATGCCGTAGATGAGCGAGATGAAAGTCCCGCGCGCGGCGTTGGCGACGAAGAGGCGGTTGGCGCGGCGGAGCACCTCGGCGGGGCGGTCGGTCTCGTGGGCGAGGGTCTGGAGGAAGCCCTTGGCGAGCGTCATGAAGAACGCGGCCTGGATGCCCTTGCCGCTCACGTCGCCGATGACGAGCGCGAGCCGCCCGTCGCGGAGCGGGATGAAGTCGTAGTAGTCCCCGCCGACCTCCTCGGCGGCGAGGCAGCGCGCTGCGAGGTCGATCCCGGCGACCTCGGGCATGCACGCCGGGAGGAAGGACTGCTGCACCTCGCGGGCGATCTCCAGTTCGCGGGTCAGCCGCCCCCGCTCGCGCTGCTCGGTGACGTAGTCCGGCACGTAGCGCGGCAGCGTCTCGCCCGTCCGCTTGCTCCTGACGCCGACGACGCCGACCGCCGCCGTCCCCGCTGCCAGCGCAAACCCGAGCGCGGCGTCGACGAGGGCCGGGGAACCGGCGGCGAGCCAGCCCTCGGCGGTGTCCCACAGGACGCCTGCTGTGAGGACGGCTACGATAATCACGAGCGCGTCGTGGCGCGCGTAGGCCAGGGCGAGCACGGTCCCCAGCGCGAGCGGGGCCGCCCACGCAAGCCACCCCGGACTTGTGGGCAGGTCGAACGCGATGAAGCCGAGCACGCCCAGCGCGAGCGCGAGGCCTGGGACGACGGTCCACGGCCACCGCCGCAGGAACGACCCCAGCCCGACGTACACCCCGAACGTGAGCGCGAGCGCGTACCACATGTAGTTGGTGAGGCTGGCCGCGAAGGGAGAGTAGGTCGCGTCGGCTCCCAGCAGCGACAGGTCGGACGACAGGACGCCGGCCGGGACCAGCAGCAGCCCGACTTGGACGCCGAGCAGCACCCCGGCCACGGCTACGCCCCGCAGGAGCGCGCGCCCGACAGGCTGGTTTACGAACCGCCCCTGCCGCACGAGGCTCAGCGTCTCGATCTTCTCCGGCCACGCCTTGCGCACGAGAGCGTCGGAGGCTGCCGACGCCACGAACACGAGCAGGCCGTACCCCGCTCCGCCAAAGAGCATCCCGAGGAGGACAAGTGCCCAGAGCGACAGGCCTCCGGCCAGGTCCGAGGCCCAGGCCGGGACTGTCAGCAATGTCGCCAGCGCGATCATGGTGCCGGCCAGGAGTGCATCCTTGAGCGCCGCGCGGGCGTCGAGGCTCCGCGCACCCAGGCGCCGGACCAGCACCCCGACGAGCAGCAGCCCCAGCACGACGTACCCGGCGATCCGCGCCACGCGGCGCACCGTCTCGGCCGACAGACCGTCACCCGAGCTAAAGACAAGCTGCACGCGCCGGCCTCCGGGCTCGGCTTCGCCGTCCCGCTCCCTGACCTCTGGCCTGCCGTCGGGCCTCGCCGCCTCGGTCGGCAGGTCTTCGTTGAAGTCCAGGTCGAGGTCCAGCAGGGCTCCGGCAGCGGTGACGTCTACGGTAGCGGCGACGCGCTGGCCGTGGACGAGGTCGTGCCCGAACGCATCCCGGCCGTTCTCAAAGCGGACCCGGGCCGCCGAGCGACCGCGCTCCGGGAGCGCCTCGACCGAGACCACACCGAGCGGGAGCGTACCCCCGACGGTTGCGCTGAGGTGCTCGCGGGCGATGGCGGCGGCGGCCCGTGCGCTCAGCCCCTGCGGGCGCCCCGTCTCGGCCGCGGCGTAGAGACGCGCCCGGTCTGCCTCGATCGGAGGCAGCGCCTCGGCCAGCACCGGCTCGGAGGACAGGTCGAAGCGGAGCAGCGAGGCAAGCGCTGAGTCGGGGGGGGCCATCAGCATCTCTCCCATGTCGCCAGCCGGAGCGGCCTCGGACTCGACGACAGCGCGCAGCACGGTGCGGTCTACCCCGGCGCGAGGTACGATGGACTGGCGGTTGCGGAACTGCCAGACAGCCCCGCCCTGCGTCAGGTCCACCTCGTGCACGCGCCGCGTGGGCGAGCGCACGCCTGGCACCGAGGCCGTCTCGCTGGGCCGTTGCCACTGGACGTTCCAGTAGAACGCGGGAAGTAGGTCGGTGCCGTCCGCCTTCAACATCTGGATCGCGGTCGGGCGGCCCATCGACGCCTGCAGCGAGTCCAACAGGCGGGTAGCTCGCCTCAGACGCGCCCGCGGAACGAGGCCGTCCGTCGCGTATCCCTGCTCGGCCAGGAATGCCTCTGCTCGCTCCACCGCCGTCTCACGCCCGAGCGTGTATGTCGCTGTGCTCTCCGGGTGCAGGATTGGTAACAGGTACACGAACAGTCCGAGCCCTAGCACGCCGAGCCCGAACAGCGCAGCGTCCACTAGATCGAAGCGAGTACGCATAGTCATACGTGGGGGAGAGAGGAATAGCGGGCCTACGGCCAAATACGCCCCAAGTTTACGCCCCCGCGACGGTCCGTGCCGCACAAAACAGAGCGGGGGCCGCCCGCTGCCGGACGGCCCCCGTTCGAAGGGTAGGGTACGGACCGCGTCCTACTTGACGAGGGTCATGCGGCCGGTCTCCACCTGCGTGCCCGTCACCAGGCGGTAGATGTACACACCGCTCGGCAACGACGCCGCGTCGAACTCCACGCTGTGCTGACCCGCCGCCAGCACGTCGTTGGCCAGCGTGGCGACCTCGCGGCCCCGCACGTCGTACACCACCAGCTCCACCCGGGCGCTCGCCTCGAGCTCGAACCCGATCTCCGTACGGTCCGCGAACGGGTTCGGGAAGGCTCCCAGCGCGCTCGTGCGGGCGGCAGCCTCAAGCGCCGGCCACGGCTGCGCGTCGACAAGCGTCCACTCCGCCGAGCCGCCAGCGACCGCGCGGCTGGCCGGGATGATCACCGTCACCTCGTCCGTCGCAACCGCGGTGCCCGTGTTCGGGCCGGCGCTGA
Organism: Bacteroidota bacterium; assembly: GCA_038746285.1. Taxonomy (NCBI): domain Bacteria; kingdom Pseudomonadati; phylum Bacteroidota; species Bacteroidota bacterium. Next base: position 220 of record JBCDKT010000080.1, on the reverse strand, counting down.
TGGCGACCGTGTAGAGGCCCGCCGGGGCGCTGCCCGGGACGCCGACCGAGAAGGAGAGCGTCGGCGAGGAGGACATGCCGTTGAGCGAGCCGGACTGTACCTGGACGACCGGGCTGACCGGGTTGGAGCCGAGGAAGGCCTGGTAGAAGACCACGCCGGACTGTGCCGAGGCGGTGTTGTTGGTCACGGTGTAGGTGAAGTTGGCCGTGCCGGGGGCGGT
>JBCDKT010000079.1 GCA_038746285.1 Bacteroidota bacterium | reverse complement strand
GAGGCCAGCCTCCCCCTCGGCTTGGTAGCGGGTCCACCACTTGCGGAGCGTGGGGCGGGAGATGCCGCAGCGGCGGCAGACGAAGGAGGCGTTGCCGGTCTCCTGATAGAGCTTGACCCAGGTGAGGCGGGCCTTAAGGACATGCGGGGAGTCTTTCATGGTTGTGTAGCCTCGTGAGAGGGCGAAGTCTACGGCAGGCAACCATGTCGGCAATCTTTACAGATCGGAAAGGCGTCAATGACGCTTGGCTTTATTTGTAACTTGATGAAACTGCTACGATGGAAGGGAATCGACCAAAAGGTGCTGCTCTCTCACCTAAATCCCCCGCAATCGCAACCGCTGCAGTCAATGCTATTAGGTGATCCTCTAAACTCCATCTACAGAATAGCGAGGTGGCTAGGATATCACCGGCACCGAGAACTCGATCGCGCTCTGGACCAGTTATCCACGAGGTAGATTCAAGAGGCCCCACGTATTTAGCTCCCTTCCGTCCTGCAGTTAGGATCAAATGACAGCCAGTGTCTGATGCTATCTCCCGTAAAAGTCCGTGTTCACGTGCCGCTCTTTCTTGGCCCGTCAGCACAGAGGCATCGACAGGATTGAGCACCAATAAGACCGCTCTATTGCACATCTCAACTAGTTGTGCCGAGTCTTCAAAACGCCCATTGGGGACTAGACACCATTCACCAGAGATGTGTTCTTTCGCTTCGCTCAAAACTCTTCCACACGATTGCCCAAAAGCTATACCTCGCTTCACTGAATCATTAAGATTAATCGCTTCGGCGTCTGGCAAATCATGCGAGATCCAGAGATCTCTCGTTCTCCGGTCATCATACCAAAGGGATAAAAATCTACGTGTTTCACGCGAATCGACGGTGGGCACCTTGATATGAAAAAGATCACGCATCGCCTTGACCAACACCTGCCCCGAAGAATCAATCCCTACTGAAGACCCAAGGATGAACGGAACCCCTAAATGGCTGGCGGTCAGCGTCGCAAAAATTCCGGATCCGCCCAGTGTCGTCTCTGATTCAAGGAGTACACCCACGTCTCCCTTAGACCAGTTAGGATGTGAGTCCCTGCCGCTTGATGCTAACCGATAGTGCTCCTCAATCCCTAAGTCCCCTAGAATCAAGATGGGGTATGAGCGACACATACGTGCTACTGTGATCGATTAAGAGCCAAATCAACCATTCTATCAATTGACTTCTCGCATTCTCGAAACAGATCCAAAAGATGGGGACGGGGGTCCATGGGCTTCTCGATGAACTTTGCAACCTTGTTTATCATGTCATCCTCATCGTTGAAAAGGAACTCCTCAGGATACATCTCTGGATAGCACAACCGACGGGGTACTACAGGCGTTGAACCGAGAGCTGCCGCCTCCAGCATCGAGTATCCAAAGGTTTCTTGGCGACTGTTGCTTACAGTGACAGCACAAGTCGCGAGTAAATCGTAATACTCCTGCCGTGTCCGGGTCAATTGGCGGGTCACCACAACGGATTCCTTGCCGAACTCTCTAAGGAGCACATCTATTGTTTCAGGAGTCTTCTCGGGCACCAATCGATGCGGATAGGCGATCTTAGGTTCTTTCTTAACTGCTGAGGTCGCTGCAGCGACCTCAGCCGAATAAAAAGGAAGCCTTGTAACAAAGATCTTCTCCGATGGAATGCCGACATATGATATAATGAGTTTCTTATGGAAGTTCGATGCTACAAAGATACGGTCCACCCCCAGAAACCAACCTTTCTCAACCGGCCGTGCCCAATCGTCCATGTGCAATCGGGTGCGAAAATCCCATGGGTCGTACGCACCCGCGTGTAGCACGCCAGTGATACGAAAGTCAATCCCGGCCGCTTTCCTTATGTAGAGGAGAGAATCAAGCCCTGAAAACCAAAGGGTATGAAAGAGAAGCACATCGCCATCGCGGATCTTTCTTTCACTGAGCAAGCGTACCAAGTGGTCGAGTTGTGAGGACTTGACACGATGTGTTGCGAAGACATCAAGCACGTCTGCATTTCCCAACTCCGGAACAGAGAGTTCGGGCGGTGGCCAAACAAAGACATGAGGGACCCCCAGCTCTCTTAATCGGATTGGAAACCACTGGTTCCACAATCCTGAGTAGCGACGATTGTAGCTTTCTATAGGAATGACATACAGCATCTGTACCCTATTTAAATGAATCTGCTAAATGCCTGGCCTGTTGTAGATCGGCCATGTTATTAATAGTTATGATATCGATATCGATTGCAAAACATTGCATACCATACTGAGCATGGTTAGAAAGGACGAAATCTACTAGCGGCTGCTCTCCTTGCGTAGTCGCGCACCACTTCATAATGAAATCTCGTCGGCATGTAAAGTTATAGGTGATGATAGGATCCAGAATAGATCCTGGCCCCGTTACTTGGCCGCTTGCAGATAGTTGTACCCGCGATACTTTGGCACTTTCAACTGGCAAGGCGACAAATACGGCGGCGACGTCTTGTGTAAAACATTCAACCAAAGATGATAAAGCTCCGACTGGCAATAGATCATCACCACAAAGACAAATGATAGTGTCTGATTTCGCCCGCTCAGTTCCAATGGCTAGTGCATACTCTGACATACCAAGCACTTCCTGCGTAGCTACGTCGATATGCCTGAAAACTGCCTCGAAGCGGGCTCTGACGTAATCCTCGATTTGCGCACCTAAGTGGCCGACTACAACAACAAGGTCACGGACGCCCATCATAGCGAGGTGCCGAATCTGATATTCGATTAAAGGGTAGCCGCCAACCTCGAGGAGCGGTTTTGGGCATTTGTCAGTGACGGGGGCGAGCCGGTAGCCGCGACCAGCTGCTAATACAATTCCGGTGGGAGACGCTGTCATCTTCGGGACGTTCACTTGTTCGGCATAACCACTGATTAAGCCGAACGGATCGGCATAGCGCGAGGAGCAAAAGCGGAATCGTTCGCCATAACATACCGAACCGGCACCAGAAGCGGAAGCGGTCTGCCTACTGTGCCAGCGGCGAAGCCGTACGGGGCTCCCTACTCGTTCCATCCATCGCGCGGCTGCGCCTTACTCGATGCGCCGTACCGATGTCGGCCAGGGATCGGGGAAGGACTCACCTCTCTGCCAGGCGGCGATTTCTTCGTCGGTGCAGAGCGCGTCCTCCAGGGCAGCGTAGAAGGACGCGCAGGCCGCCTCGAGGCCGATGAGGGTAAGCTCCGCGTGGCGGTCGCCGAAGACGGGGTGCTGGGTTTCGAGCTGCGCCCTCAGGTGCTCGACCTCGTCAGGAAGTAGCTTGCCGTCCCGGTTTCGGGCGATCTCCGCGCGCCAGGAGCCCGTGATCTCAAGCGCGATCTGGCTGCCGGACTGCTGCCAGAGCAGGACGTCGGCGGGGCGCGAGGCGAGCCACAGGAACCCCTTGGTGCGGTAGAGCCCCGTGCTCAGCTTGCCGTGGCAGGCTTCGTGCAGGCGCTCCGGGTGGAACGGCCGCGGGTCGCGGAGGACGAGGGACTCGATGTAGTCGGCGGTGGCAGCGCGCAGGGTGAGGCCGAGCCGCTTCGCTCGGTCTTTCAGGGCCGAGAGCCTCGGCGCCGGGGTCCCCTCAAGCTGAGGCAGGAGCAGCCCGGCGTGGGCCGAGAGCCCGACGGCCGCGCGCGGCTGGAGCGTCTGCAGGGTTCGGACCTGCGCGTCGACGACCGGCCTCGGCACGGTGTCGATCTTGGTGAGGATGATCACGCTGGCGAAGGCGATCTGCTCGGCGAGCACGTCGGCGGCGCGGCGGAGCGCGGCATCGTGAGGGCCCGAGGCTTCGCCGGTGAAGAGGCGGCCGTCGGCGAAGTCGCGGTGGAGGTTCAGCGCGTCGACGGTGACGATGAAGTGCCTCAGGAAGAAACGCCGGTCCTGGGTGAGTGCCCTGACCAGCGGCCACGGCCGGGCGGCGCCCGTGCTCTCGCACAGGACGAGCGGCGGAGCGGGATCGAGCGCGGCGATATCGTCGAGGGCTGTCCCCACGGAGGCGTGAAGCAGTTCGCGGGCGTGGCTTCCATGCAGCGCCGCCACCCGACCAGCGAGGCGACCCGACACGGGCGTCGACTCCTCTCCTGCAAGCAACTCGGCATCGAGACCGAACTCGCTGAGGTCGTGGACGATCACCGCCGCGTCGCGCAGGGCGTCGCCGCGCCGCCAGCGCCGGAGGAGCGTCGTTTTCCCCGAGCCAAGAAAACCGCAGAGGGCAACGATAGGGATCCGGTCCATACGGCAAGCTGCTGGCAGAACGGGTAGCACCTCGCGCGCCCAAGGCTGCGAGGTTGAAGCGGTGAGTTTGGCAGAAGCTAACGTGGAGCGGAACGGCTGGCAAAGCTCGGCGGCTTGGGGTCGGCCTGCGAGCGCTGGTTATACCTCCCTCACGAGCACCTCCGTCGAGCCGAGGTCCTCTACTCGAAAACGCCGCCCGGCCAACGAGAACTCCAGCACGTCCGGCTCTGCCCAGTGGAGATCTGAGACGCCGGACACCTCCCCTCTCAGCTCGAACGCATCCGCGAGTCCCGTCATGTCGAGCCGTCGGGCTGAGGCGATTCGAACGCAGCACCCCTCCATGCCGTACGTCACACGCTCGATGTAGACGGCATCGTAGATCTCCGATGTCACGACGGCGGCGCGGAAGCGGTGCCCTTCTTCATCGGGGGAGGTGGGTGCTTCGTCCCACAAGATCGGGCCGGCAGCGAGGTCGGTGACGGAGGCGTAGTAATCGACCTCCCGCGTTTCCGTCTCGATGCGATGACCTTGGGCGTGAGCGCTCACGCTGACCGCGATCACGAGGACGAAGGGGAGTATGGCCTTCATATGGCGGAACGTCGGCGAGGGAGGTATAACCAGTGTTTAGGCCAAACGGGGCGGCATAGCGCGAGGAGCAAAAGCGGAATCGTTCGGCATAGCATACCGAACCGGCACCAAAAGCGGAAGCGGTCTGCCTAATGTACCAGCGGCGAAACCGTACGGGGCTCGCTACTCGTTCCAGCCGGAGCGCGGCTGCGGGTCGCGCGGCGCGGCGTAGGGGTGGGCCGCGTCCGGTGCAGTGGCTTCCTCGCGTTCGGCGGGCTCCTCGGCCTCCGGCGGCGAGGCCGACGTGCGCACCACCCGCTCGGTCTCGACGACCCGCACGGCGTCCTCGTCGGGCACGATGCGGGAGCCGAAGCGCCGCGCCCAGACCTGCGTGAACTCCGCCCCGACCAAGAGGATCAGCGCGGTGTAGTAGATCCACACGAGGATGACCACGACCGACCCCGCCGCCCCGAACGCCTCGCCCGGGTCCGAGCGCCCGAGGTAGAACCCGATCAGGAACTTGCCGAGCACGAAGAGCAGCGCCGTCGCCGCCCCCCCGACCCACACGTCGCGCCACGAGATGTGCGCGTCGGGGAGGACCTTGAAGATGGCGGCGAACAGGAACGCGAACAGCGCGAGGCTGACCGCGAGCTGGCCGGCGTAGGCGAAGACAGCCCCTACCGATCCGAGCGCTTCCTCGACCACGCCAAACAGCCCCGAGAGGAGCGCACTCGCCGCGAGCGAGACGATGAGCAGAAACGCGATCGTGAGCACCATGCCGAACGAGAGCACGCGCTTCGTGAGGAAGCTCACGACACCGCTCCCGGAGTCGTCGGGCTGGACCTCCCAGGCGCGGTTAAGCGACTGCTGAAGCTGCACGAACGCCCCCGTCGCCCCGAGCAGGAGGGCGAGCAGGGCGAGCACTTTGCCGCCCACGGACCCGCCGCCGAGCGTGCTCGCGTTCTCGATCATCGTCCGCACCTCGTCGCCCCCGCTCTCGCCGAGCAGGCTACCTAGCTGCCCCGTGATTTGCTCCTGCACGGTCTCGGCCCCGAAGACTGCGCCCGCCACCCCGACGAGGGTTGCGAGCAGCGGCGGGAGCGAGAGCAGCGTGTAGTAGGCGATCGCCGCGCTCATGCTGGTGCAGTTGTCGTCGGCGACCTCCCGGCCGGTCTGCTTGAGGAGGTCGAGCGCAGCGGAGAGCGAGATCATGGCAGGAGCGGATATGTGAGAAATGGGTGTGCCTTACCCCGCCCCGACGGAATTGTGCCCCGCCGCCGGGCGAAAAATCTCGGCTCACCCCTCGGTCTTGCTGCCTCCGCGCCCCGGCCCGACGGTGCGCTCGATCAGGTCGAGGATGCGGCGCATCTTGTCGGTCCAGCTCGACGGCTCGGCGTAGCCGTGGCCCTCAACCGGGGCGAGGGCCAACTCCCAGCCGGTCTTGCCGAGTTCGATGAGGCGCTGCGAGAGCCGGAAGATGTCCTGCGGCTGCACGTTTGTGTCGACGAGGCCGTGCGTCATCAGGAGTGGGTCGGCGAGGCCGCTGGCGAAGTTGATCGGCGACGAACGGGCGTAGGCGAGCGAGTCTTCGGCGGGCGTGTTGAGGATGTTGGAGGTGTAGACGTGGTTGTAGTGCGCCCAGTCGGTGACGGACCGGAGCGCCGCGCCGCCGCCGAAGTGCTCGGGCTCGGTGAAGAGCGCCATCAGCGTGAGGAAACCGCCGTACGACCCGCCGTAGATCGCCACGCGCTCGGGCTCGATCCCGAACTCGCTCCCGACCCAGCGGCTCGCGTCGACGTAGTCCTGGAGGTCGCGCCCGCCCATGTGGCGGTAGATCGCGGTGCGCCAGTCGCGCCCATAGCCCGCCGAGCCCCGGAAATCGATGTCGAGCACGAGGTAGCCCCGGTCGGCGAGGAGGTTGTGGAACTGGTACTCGCGGACGTAGCTGCTCCACCAGCGGTGGGCGTTCTGGAGGTAGCCTGCGCCGTGGACGAAGAAGACCGCAGCCCCGTTCGGACTCTCGGGCCGGTAGATGCGCGCCGGGACCTCAGCCCCGTCGCTCGCCGGGATCGTGACGATCTCGGCTGGGCGCCACGGGTAGGCGTTCCAGTCGTCCGTCGTCGAGTCGGTGACCTGACGGATCGGCGGCTGCCGGCCCTCTGCGGTCTCGCCGACGAACGGCGGCTCGACGAGGACCTCGGGTGGGTGGTTGCTCCGGCTGTGGAGGATGCCGAGCCAGTCTTCGGCCGGGCTGAGCTCCGCGTCGTTACGGCCGGGGAGCCGCGTCAGCCGGTCGCGCGCGCCTCCCTCCAGGGGCATCCGGTAGTAGTGCCGCTCGTAGGGCGAGCCTTCGCTGCTAGCGAAGTACCACCACTGCCCATCGCGCGAAAGCTGCACGTCGCTCACCTCGAAGTCGCCTTCCGTCAGTTGCCGGGTCTGCCCTGTCGCCACATCCACCGTCCAGAGGTGGCTGTAGCCCGACGCCTCGCTCTGGAACCAGTAGGTGCGGCTGTCCGGGAGCCAGCCGCCCGCGCTCTCGCCGACCCACCACGCGATCCCTGGCCCGGCGATCCAGGCCTCGTCGCGCTGCCGGTCCAGGCTCGTGACCGTCCCGGCTTCGGCGTCGAGGCGGGCGATCCAGCGGTCCTTGTTGTCGCGCGTCCGCACGTCGAGCACGGCGTAGCGCCCGTCCGGGCTCCACCTCGGCCCGAAGGGCACGAGCACCCGGCTGGAGTCAGCCGTCTCCCCGCGCTCGGCAGCCACGTCAGTCGGGTCGAACGCCCCCGGCAGCGTCGTCAGGTCGACCGTGTAGCTCGTGTCGCGCGCGAGGTCCTGGACGACCAGTTCGTGGCGGTCGCCCGGTGCCCCGACCTTCGGGCGGGCCGTCAGCTCTTCGGCATAGCCCGACTGCGTGACGTAGTCTGTCATGCTCGTCGTGGTCGGCTCGGCTCCGTCGCGGAGGACGAAGGTGACGAAGCGCTCGTCCGGGCTGAGCGTCAGTTGCTGCACGTCCCGGTCACCGGCGTAGTAGGTCGGCGGGAGGTCGCGCGCTGCCGCTTCGGTCTCCTCGGCGGCGTCCCGCAGCGAGTCCTCCCGCGCTGCCTCGCGGAGCACGTCGAAGAGGCCACGTTGCTGACGTTCGAGAAAGGCGTCCTGCTCGCTCGGCGCGTCCTCCTCCGGCTCGGTGCCTTCGCGCAGATCAGTCCGCTGCCGGACCGCGACCGTGGCGAGGTCGAGGGCGTAGAGCGCGTCGCCCTGCTCGAAGACGACGCGCCGGCCGTCGGGCGAGAACCGGGGGCTGGATTCGCGCGCCCGCGTCTCGGTCAGCCGCCGGAGGTCACCCGAGGCGAGATCGTAGAGCCACACGTCGCCGTCGCGCTCGAAGACGCGGCGCTGGAAGTCGGGGTCGTAGGCGAGCCGGTCCGCGTGCCACCCGTCGAAGCGCGGCGGGAGGGCGAGGCGCTCGGCCGGCGTCACCCGCACCGGGTCTGTCTCGCCGGGCACGACCTTGTAGAGCGAGTCGGCCGGGAACTGACCCTGCGGATTCCAGCGGAAGTAGACGTGCTCGCCCGCGTCGGTCCAGAACACGTCCGACGGCCACGCCCCGATCCACGTCTCGGGGTCCTGCGTGATCTGCTCGACCGTCAGCGTCGGCTGCGCGGCGACGGGAGCGGCGAGGAGCGCGAGGGCGGCGAAACGGTAGAGCATGCGATCGACGGGCTGGTGAAGCCCGGAAGATAGCCGCCGCGAGCCCGCTTATCCATCGCCGATCTGGAGCCGGTCCGGCACGTCGTTGCGCTGCGGCTCCGGGTTGACGAGGCCGCCCGTGAGCGGCAGCTCGAACGCCGTCAGGAACGGGGCCACGACCGAGAAGAAGAATTCCTGCTGGAACTCGACGAAGTCCTCGTCGAGGCGGCCCTCGGCGTCGGCGTGGCCGAGGATGTCGAGGTAGAACACGCGGGGCCAGCCGGGGTAGCGGGTCTGCGCCTCGCGGAGCAGGGCGACGACGTCCTGCGCGGCCCGCCCGAACGAGTCCTCCGCCGCCACGATGTGGTAGAGCGAGACCGAGTTGTCGAAGTTCATCGCGAGGCCGGGGGCCTCGGGCTTGTTGTAGTCGGGGACGTACACGGCGGGCAGCGGGCAGTGGGCAGCGAGCGGAAAATAGCACATCCGATGCGCGGGTTCTCCGCGCCCCTTACCCGGCGACTGCGCGTTCGAGCAGAAGGCTCACACCGGCATGCGGGGGACGCGGGCGGTGAGGCCGGTCGGGAGGATGTAGGCCATCTCGCCTATCGCCGCCGCTACCTCGGTCACGGACGGGCCGCCCGGCCCGAAGAGGACGGCCTCGTCGCCGGCGGCAACGGATGCTCCGCCGCCGGGCCGCCCGAGGTCGAGCATCGTCATGTCCATGCAGACGCGCCCGGCGACCGGGTAGTGCTGCCCACCGATCCCGATTTCGCCCCGGTTCGAGAGCCCGCGCGGGTAGCCGTCGCCGTAGCCGACGGCGAGCGTGGCGATGCGCGTCGGGGCGTCGGCGGTCCACGTCCGGCCGTAGGAGACGGTGTCGCCCGGCGCGACGGTCTTGACGTGGACGACGCGGGTGACGAGCCGCATCACCGGCCGAACGTCGGCGCGCTCGGCGACGAAGTCGGACGACGGCAGCCCGTAGAGGTAGCCCCCGGCGCGGACGAAGGCGCGGCGCTGCATGGCCTCGGGAAGCTGGAGGAGGGCCCCCGTGTTGGCAAGGTGGAGCGGCGGCAGCGGCTCCCCGACCTCGGCCAGCACCGCCTCGAACCGGCCGAGTTGGGTGCGGGCGAAGGCCGCGTCCGGCTCGTCGGCCGTTGCGAAGTGGGTCCACAGGCCGGCCACCTCGACGGCCGGCGCGGCGCGGAGCAGGCGCATCGCCTCGGCGACCTCGCCCGGCGCGAGGCCGATCCGCCCCATCCCGGTATCGACCTTGACGTGAACTCGGAGCGCCTCGCCGAGCGCGGCGGCAGCCTCGGCAACCTGGACCGACGAGACCGTCGCCTCCAGGCCGTGCGCGGCGTAGGCCGGAAGCTGCTCGGGCAGCGGCGCGGCGAAGACGAGGATCCGCTCGGTGACGCCGAGGCTGCGAAGCTCGATGCCCTCCGCGACTGTCGCCACGGCGAAGAACCCGACGCCCTCCTCCCGCAGCACCGGCGCGACGAGGTCGACGCCGTGCCCGTACGCGTTTGCTTTGACGATCCCGACGACCTCGGCTTCGCCCGCGAGCGCCCGCATCGAGCGGAGGTTGGCCCGAAGCGCGTCGAGGCTGATCTCGGCGACGGTGAGCGGGGCGTCGGGGTCGAAGGCCATAGCGAGAAGCTACGACGGGAGCATGCCCGCTTTCTGCTCGCTGCCTGCCGTTCGCTGCCCGCTGGCGCTCGCCATCTCCCACGCCTCGGCCTCGATGCCGGCGCGGTCGCCGTGGAGGGCGGCGGCCAGGAGTTCGACCGAGCGGACGAGGCCGGGCCCGGGCCGGTTGAAGTAGGCGTTGCCGTCAAAGGCGAACACGCGGCCGTCACGGACGGCGCGGAGCGATGTCCAGGCCGGCCGCTCGGTGAGGTAATGGAGGTCGGCGAGGGCTTGGTCGACGGTCAGCCCGCAGGCCGTGACGGCGATCACGTCGGGGTCGGCTTCGACGAGGGCGTGCCAATCGACGTATTGCGACGGGGCCCCTGCCTCGGCGCAGACAGCGCGGCCGCCAGCGAGGCGCACGAGGTCCGGCGTCCAGTGCCCCGCCGTCATCAGCGGCTCGATCCACTCGACGCAGGCCACGGCCGGGTAGTCCTCCGGGTCGTCGCGCCGGCTGAGGCCAAGCCGGTCCTGCAACCGCTTCAGCCGCACCTCGCCCTCGGCGACCGCCGGCATCGCCCCAGGCAGCCGGCCGGCCGCGCGGCCAAGCCGGAGCGCAGCGTCCAGGACCTGCTTGTAGGTCATCGGCTCCATCGAGAAGAGCGCGGGCTGCCCGTCGGTCCAGTCGGCGAGAGTCCGTTCGAGCGTCGGGAGGTCGACCGCGCAGACGGCGCACTGCGCCTGCGTCACGACGAGGTCGGGCGCAAGAGCGCGGAGGGCGCCGAGGTCGACGTCGTATAAGCTCAGCCCCTCCGAGAGCGTGCCCTGCACGACGGCGTCGATGGCGGCCGAGTCGCCCTCGGTCGGGACCGTCGGGCGGGAGACGACGGGCGCGCCGGCGACCTCCGGGGCGTCGCACTCGTGGGAGCGCCCGACGACGGAGCCGGCCGCGCCGAAGGCGACGAGCCAGTCGGTGGCGGCGGGGAGGAGGGAAACAATGCGCATGGCGGCGGGGTGCGTGGAGAGGCAGCTTCGGACAGGCTCGGGGCTACCCCGTGTACCCCTCTCTCTACGCCAAGATTCGATGTCCGCTCCCCTTCCTCGCCACCCGGCACCCGACCTCTCCTTCCCCCTCCTCGATGGCGGCGCCTGGTCGCTGGCCGGCCGCTCGCCCAGGCACTTCACGCTCGTCGTGGTCTACCGCGGCCTCCACTGCCCGATCTGCAAGCGCTACCTCGAGACCCTGACTGACCTCCAAGGCGGCTACGCCGAGCGCGGGGTCGAGGTGGTGGCGGTGAGCATGGACGCCGAGGCGCGCGCCCGCAAGGCGCGCATGGACTGGAGCATCGAGAGCCTTCCGCTCGGCTACGGGCTGGAGGCGGCGACGGCGCGGGCGTGGGGCCTCTACTTCAGCCGCGCCATCAAGGACGGCGAACCCGACCTCTTCGCCGAGCCTGGCCTCTTCCTCGTCCGCCCGGACGGCACGCTCTACTACGCCGCCATCAGCTCGGCCCCGTTCGGCCGGCCGCACCTCCCAACGTTTCTCAAGTCGCTCGACTTCATCATCGGCGAGGACTACCTCGCGCGCGGCGAGGTCGAGGTAGACGCCTAAATGCCGGAGGCGATCAGGAGGTCGATGTCGCGGTGGGGCATCCCGAAGATGAGCGCGAGGCTCTTTTTCGTCAGGTGGCCCCGGTAGACGTAGGTCCCGCTGCGGAGGCTCGTGTTCTGCCACAGCGCCTCGTTGATCGAGGTCGCCTCGCCGATGTCGAGGAGGTAGGGCGTGAGCACGTTCGTGAGGGCGTAGGTCGCCGTGCGCGCCGCGTTCGAGGGCATGTTCGGGACGCAGTAGTGGACGACCTCCTCGTCGACGTAGGTCGGCTCCGAGTGCGTCGTCGGGTGGCTCGTCTCGATGCAGCCGCCCTGGTCGGTGACGAGGTCGACGATCACCGAGCCGGGGTGCATCGAGGCGACGGCCTCGCGCGTGACGAGGACCGGCGAGCGCTGGCCGCCGGACATCATCGCGCCGATCACGACGTCGGCCCGCTGCACGGCCTGGCGGACGTACTGCGCGTTCGCCATCGCCGTCGTGATGCGCCGGTCGAGGTAGTGTTCGAGGGAGCGGAGCGCGGCGAGGTCGGTGTCGAGCACGATCACATGGGCCCCGTAGCCGAGCGCCGTCCGCGCCGCCCACTCGCCGACGACGCCCGCGCCGAGGATGACGACCGTCGCCGGGGGCACGCCGGAGATGCCGCCGAGCATCACGCCGCGCCCGCCCTCGGAGCTCTCCAGCAGGCGAGCGGCCACCTGGATCGCCATCGAGCCGGAGATTTCGTGCATCATCCGCACAATCGGGAGCGTGCCGTCGGCCTCCGTGATGAACTCGAACCCGATCCCGGTCACGCGCAGCTCCATCAGGCGGCGCAGGAAGTCCGGCGTCATGTTGCCGAGGTGGAGCGCCGAGATGAGCACCTGCTTCTCCTGGACGAGCGCGAGCTCGTCGGCGTCCGGCGGGAAGACCTTGACGACGAGTTCGGACTGGCTGTAGACCTCGCCCGCCTCGTCGACGAGTTCGGCCCCGGCGTCGGCGTACTCGGCGTCGGTGAAGTGGGCCGTAGCCCCCGCGCCGCGCTCGACGGTGACCTTGTGGCCGGCCGCCGCGAGGATGCCGGCCCCGTAGGGGGCGAGGGCCACGCGCCGCTCCTCGCCCGAGGCCTCCCTCGGGACGCCGATCCGGAGCGTGCGCTTGCGCTCGGCGACCGTCGCGGGTCGCTCCAGCGGCATCAGTTCAGATCCGAACCCTTGAACAGAGGGTATCTCCATAGGCCTCCTGGCGTCGGTGCAGTGGGGAGAAAGTACGAAGGCTGGGTCTGGGAGCGGAAGCGGGGACAAGCGGAAGCGGGGAAGAGCGGAAGCGGGGAGGATTGACTCGGCGGTGCATCCTGAACTCTTCCG
>JBCDKT010000078.1 GCA_038746285.1 Bacteroidota bacterium | reverse complement strand
GTCACCGGCAGCGCCCGCCCGGCAGGCTCCGCAACCACCTGGTCGCTGGCCGAGGCCCAGGCGTGGGACGCCGAAGACGCCCTCGGTGCCGCTGCCCGGACGGCTGAGCTCGCAGCCTTCCCGAACCCGCTGCGCAGCGAGACCACGATCCGCTACGCGCTCGCCGAGACCGCCGAGGTCCGGCTCGCCGTCTACGACGTGCTCGGGCGCCAGGTGGCGCTGCTGGCCGAGGGCCGGCAGGAGGCGGGGCCGCACGCGGCGACGTTCGACGCGCGGGGCTTGGCCACGGGCACGTACGTCTACCGGCTGCAGGTGGGCGAGTCCGTGCAGACGGGCCGGCTCACCGTCGTCAACTGATGGCGCGTGACGCCGCGCGTGACGCCGTACCGCTCGGCTCGATGCGCTGAGCCTGCGACGCCCTCGGAGCACCGCTTCGGGGGCGTCGCTGCGTTCGGCCGTTGTCGGTAGCTTGCGGCATGGCTGCTTTGTCCCCGGTCTCAGTCCCGCTCGGCGACGGCCGCGCCTACGCGGTCCACCTCCGCCCTCTCGCCGACACGCCGGTGCTGCTCGGTGAGGTTGGGCTTCGTGCGGGTCGCTGCCTCGTCGTGACCGACGAGACGGTCGCGGCGCTCTACCTCGATTCGCTGCGCGACGCACTCGGGAGCGGCGGCTGGACGGTCCGCGCGCACGTCCTCCCGCCGGGCGAAGCGAGCAAGTCGGCCGAGCGGCTGGAAGCGCTCTACGGCTGGGCGCTCGGCCTCGGCATCGACCGGGCGACGCCGGTGCTGGCCCTCGGCGGCGGGGTCGTGGGCGACCTCGCGGGGTTCGCAGCGGCGACGCTGCTGCGCGGCCTCCCGCTCGTCCAGCTTCCGACGACGCTCATTGCGCAGGCCGACAGCGCCGTCGGCGGCAAGACCGGCATCAACCACGCGGCCGGCAAGAACCTGATCGGGGCCATCTGGCAGCCTCGCCTCGTCGTGGCCGACCCGGCGACGCTCCAGACGCTCTCCGCGCGCGACTACGCGAGCGGGCTGGCCGAGGTCGTCAAATCGGCCCTCATCGCCGACGCAGACTTCGTGGGCTGGCTCGGTGCGCGGTGGGACGAGGTACTGGCCCGCGAGCCGTCGGTCGTCGCGCCTCTCGTCCGGCGGACAGCGGCGATCAAAGCGGTCATCGTGGCCGAGGACGAGCGCGAGGCGGGACGGCGGGCGCTCCTCAACTTCGGCCACACGTTCGCCCACGCCATCGAGCGCGCGGCGGGCTACGGGACGTTCACGCACGGCGAGGCCGTCGCGCTCGGGATGCGGGCCGCGCTGCACCTCTCGCGCGCCCTCGCCCCCGAAGCGTCGTTCGACCAAGCCGACGCGCTCGTATCCCGGCTCCCGGTTCCACCGGGCCTCGCGCAGATTCCGACCGAGGCCTTGACCGATGCGATGGCGACGGACAAGAAGCGGCGCGCCGGGCGGTTGCGGTTCGTCGTGTTGGGCAAGATTGGGCAAGCGCGCCTCGCGGCGGACGTGACGCCGGAGGCCGTGGCGGCGGCTTGGGAGGCAGCGAAGGCATCGTAAGATTCCGGCAAGATGGCAGGGGCGAAGCAGCATCGGGCACTTCCTCTACCCTCGGGCTGTTTCGACGGGACCGTACCGGGTCCCGGCAAGGCATCGTGCCAGTCCTGACCAGGGCGTAGCAGCGCTACGCCCCTACGGGTGTCCGTGCCGAGTACGCCGGTTCTCGGTAATTTGTGCATCTTTTTCTGCCCTCTGCCCTCTGCCCTCTGCCCTCTGCCCTCTGCCCTCTGCCCTCTGCCCTCTGCCCTCTGCCCTCTGCCCTCTGCCCTCTGCCCTCTGCCCTCTGCCCTCTGAACCGTGTTCTTCCTCCTCGTCCGTTTCCTGGTCCGCCTGGCGCAGGCGGCGGCGGTCCTCGCCGCTGTGCTCGTGCTGGTGTTCTTTGGGCTGACGCGGACCGAGGTCGGGCGCGACGGGCTGCGAGGTCAGATCGAGCGGGCGTTCGGGCAGCAGTTCGAGGGGAGCCTGGAGATCGGGAAGCTGACTGGCAACCTGGTCTACGCCCTCTACGCGACCGACCTCCGCCTCCGCGACGACCAGGGCCGCGTCGTGATCGCCGCTGACTCCATCGCCCTGCAGCCGACGTGGCTCGGGCTGCTCCAGCGGCGGCTCGTCCTGGAAGAAGCTACCCTCTTCCGGCCTCGGATCGACCTCGTCCGCAGCGCCTCGGGGCGGTGGAACATCGCCGATGCCTTCGCGCCGCGCGCCGTGCGCACCGGGCCGAGCCGCCCGCTCGACATCCGCACGCCGGACGTGGTGCTCGTCGATGCTGCGCTCACGACGCGGCGCGAGGGCGAGGCCCCGGCCGCTGTCCAGCGCGGGACGCTCTTCGACTACACCGACGCCACCGTCCGCGACCTGACCCTGAGTGCCGAGTTCGACTGGACCGAGCGGGCGCGCCGGCTGCGCCTGCACAGCCTCGCGGCGCAGCTGCCGGAGCAGCAACTCGACGTGCGCCGCCTCGAAGGCATCCTCGACCTGACCGGCGGCGACCTCGCCCTCAGCGGTGTGATGCTGGAGACGACCGCGAGCCGCATCGAGGGGTCGTTCGGACTTATGAAAGGCGAGGATACGCCGCCGCGCATCGAGCTGGACCTCGCGCCGAGCCAGGTCAGCGGGGCCGAGCTGGCGCGGTTCGTCCCGGCGCTTCCGCTCGCCGATGCCGTAGACGTCTCGGCTCGTGCCAGTGGTCCGCTCGACGACCTCACGGTGCAGAAGATCACGCTTGCACGCGGCGAGACGGCGCTGCGCGCCGAGGGCACGGTGCGCGGCCTACCCGAGACCGTCACGTTCGACGCAGCGCTCGCCTCCTCCACGCTCCGGCAGGGCGATGTCGAAGCGGTCTGGCCGTCGCTCGCGCTTCCCGACCTGCGCGGACTCGGCACCGCCCGCGTGCGGCTCGGCGCCAGCGGCAGCGTCCGCGACGGACGGTTCGATGTCCGGTCCACGTTCGCGGCGACCACCGATGCGGGGCGCGCCGACGGGACGCTCCGCCTCGGACAGGGCGCGGGTGGACCACTCACCTACGCGCTCGACACGGACGCAGCGAACGTGAACCCCGGCGTGCTGCTCGGCGACGCCTTCGACGGGGACCTCTCCGGGCGCATCGCGCTCGACGGGCGCGGCACACGGGCCGAGACCTTCGCCGCCGACCTCCGGCTCGCACTCTCGGCCTCGCGCTTCGCGGGCCGGACGCTGGACACGCTCGCGGCGGACCTGAGCGCCGACGGCCTGCGGTTCTCCGGCACCGCCGACCTCGCCCTCGGCGGCGCGCTCCGCCTCGGCGGCACGGCAGACTTCTCGGGCGAGGTGCCGGCGTTCGACCTCGACCTCAGCACGCGCGACCTCGACCTCAGCCGTCTCGCAGGCAGCGCGCCGGCTACGCGCCTCACCGCCGACGCCACGCTGACCGGCCAGGGGAGCACGCCCGACGACTTCAGCGGCGACCTCCTCGTCGCCTTTGCTCCGTCCACGCTCACGCTTACGGGCGAGCCTCGGCCCATCGCCGCGCACGAGGCGGCGCTCCGCGTTCGCCCGGCGGGGTCGCCCGTCCGGTTCGACCTCGACAGCGACCTCGCTGCGGTCCGCGTGGGCGGAGGGGTGGACGTCGGCGCAGTCGTCGCGCTCGCCACGCAGTGGGGCGAGGCCGTCGCGCGGACGGTCCAGGCCGAGCAGGACAAATACCTTCGCCCGTCCGCGGACAGCCTGCACCACGCCGCCGTGCCGGTCCCCGACCCAGTGGCGGCGGCCGCCCAGGACCTCGCGCTGGAGCTAGAGGTGCGCCGCCCCGACGCGCTGCAAGACCTCCTGCCGGGCTTCCCCGCCTTCGCGCCCGGCACCGCGCTCGACGTGCAGTCGACGCTCGCGCCTGAGTCCCTTGCGCTCACCGCGACCGTGCGGGGCGACTCGGTCCGCGTGCCGGGCCTCGTCGGCCGGGACTTCGCCGGGGCGCTCTCGCTCCGCAGCACCTACGGCGAGACGCTCCTCGGGCGCAGCACGCTCGACCTCGACCTGGAAGCGGGCACGCTGCTCGTCGCCATCGGGCCGCTCACCGACGCGGCGGCATCGGTCCGTCTGGACGGCAGCACGGGATCGCTCCAGGCGCAGAGCGCCCGGTTCCGCGAGGGCGGACACCTCGCCCTCGACGCCGGCCTCGACCTCCGGCCCGAGGTCAACCGGGTGACCCTGCGCCGCGTGGAGGTCGTCACCGACGGGCAGCAGTGGGCGAACGTCGGGACCGGGACGGTGGATCTCTACACCGACGCGATCCGGCTGAGTGGGCTCGCCTTCGAGCGCGTCCAGCGCGCGGGGACGCCGCCCCGCCTCGCCCTCGGCGGCACGCTCTCCACGCTCGACGCGGACAGCCTCTACGTCGACGCGACCGCGCTCGACCTCGGCGAGATCTCGTCGGTCCTCGGCCCGAGGCTCCGGTTCGGTGGGCGGCTCGACGCGGAGCTCGCGGTGGCGCGCGTGCTCCGCCGGCCGGCCGTGATCGGGCGGACGACGGTCGAGCGGTTCTCGTTTGCCGGGCGGCGCGTCGGGTACGTGGACCTCGAGAGCCGGTACGCGCCCGGAACGGACGGCGTCGCCGTCGACCTTCGCCTCCGGCCCGAGCCTGCCCCCGCGCAGGCGGGGGGCGACCCGGCCTCGCTCCTCAACGACCTCAGCGCGACGGGGACGGTCCGCTTCCCCGGCACCGCCGCCGATGGCACCCGCGACCCCGGTGCGCTCGACCTCGCGCTCGACATCGACCGGCTCGACCTGTTCATCTTCGACTGGCTCTTCCCGACCATCGTCGCCGACGCGAGCGGCTACGCGGCCGGCCCCGGGCGGATCACCGGCACTCCGCGGGTGCCCTACTTCGACGCCGACCTGCAGGTGCGCGAGGGCGCGTTTCGGATCCCCGACTTCGGGCTCCGCCTGGCGGCCGAGGGCCGCTTGACTGTGGACCGCGAGGGCTTCCACATCCGCAGCGCCCAGATCAGCGACAAGTCCGGCGGGCAGGGCCTCGTGCGCGGCGACATCCTCTTCAACGACTACCGGTTCTTCTCGCTTGACCTCGCGGCCGATCTCGCCGAGATGGAGATCATCGACGTGCCGCAGTCGGACGACCTGCCGTTCTACGGGTACATCCGGGCCACCGGCTCGGCGACGGTCACGGGGCCGATCGACAACGTCTTCCTCCGCTCGACGGACGCGCAGACGACGCCGGACAGCGAGATGTTTATCCCGGTCACGGCCAGCGGTCCCGCCGCCGACGCGGGCTTCCTCGTCTTCGCCGACTCGCTCGGGAATGTGCCGGAGTTCGAGGCGCGCCGGAGCGTGCTTTCGCGGCGGCCCGAGGGCGAGCGGGCCTTCCTCGACGGGTTGGAGATGAACCTCGGCGTCGTCGCCCCGCCCGGCTCGACGGTCCACCTCGTCTTCGACCCGGCGATCGGCGACGTGATCACGGCGGTCGGGAGCGCGCGGCTCCAGCTCGCCATCCGCGAGGGCGAGTTTCAGACCTTCGGGACGTTCGACGTGGCACGCGGCGACTACCTCTTCACTGCCGGCGACGTGTTCACCCGCCGGTTCGGGCTCGCCGAGGGCGGCACGCTGCGCTGGGACGGCGACCCCATCGACGCCCGGCTCGACCTGCCGGCGACCTACCGCACGCGGGCGTCGCTGGCCGGCCTCGACCTGCCGGACGTGGACACCAACCAGCGCGTCCCGCTCATCATCACGCTCGGCGTGACGGGCCGGGTGACGAGCCCGCTCGTCGACCTCTCGATCGCGCTCGACGAGAGCAACCGCACCACGGCCGGGGCCGAGGGGCTGCGCCGCCAGCTCAACGAGAGCGACCGCCAGGCGGAGTACGCCACGAGCGTGCTCCTCACCAACTCGTTCCTCCTCGCCCCCACCGAGAGCACCGAGTCCATCGCCGGGGCGGCCGACGAGCTCTTCTTCACCTCCCTCTCCCAGCTCGTCTCGTCGCGCCTGAGCCAGTTCATCAACGACGCCCTCGGCGCGGACAACCTCGACGTGCGCTTCGGCGTCCAGCAGGGCGTGCGGGACGGCAGCGACGCGGACGACCTGGACTTCGACCTCACCTACGGCGTCGCGCTCCGGCTCCTCGACGAGCGCCTCGTCATCCGGGGCGAAGGCATCTACCAGCGCCTCTCGGACCAGCGGGACACGGGCGCGTTCCAGGGCGAGGTGGCGGTGGCGGTCCGCCTCACGCCGTCGGTCTCGCTGGAGGTTTTCTACCGGCGGGAGGAGGACGTGCTGCTCGGCAGCGGCCTGGACGTGGCGTCCTACGGGGCCTACGGGGCCGGCATCAGCTACTCGACCGACTTCGCCAACTGGAACGCGCTGCTGCGCCGCGTGATCGGCCGGAGCGCCGGCCGGAAGGACGCCGCGACCCGCGCCACGACCCTCTGGCCGGAAGCCCCTTAGCGTACGAGCGTCACGCGCTGCGCCTCGGCCAAGCCCGCCGCCTCGGCGCGCACGAGGTACACCCCGCTCGGCAGTGAGCCTGCATCGAACCGGACTGTGTGCGTCCCGGCCTCGACCTCGCCTGCGAGCAGCACCGCCACCTGCCGCCCGAGCACGTCGAAGACCGACACCCGCACCTCGCCCGCCACCGGCACGTCGAGCGCGACCTCGGTCTGCTGCCGGAACGGGTTCGGGTAGGCCGCCGAGAGACCGAACGCCGTCGGCATCGCTGACGAGGACGCAGCTACGCCGCCCACGCCCTGCCACACGTCGCCTGCCTCGACCGGCTTGCCCGTCGCGGCATCGCGCACCGTCCACTCGCCATCGCCCGACATGGCGGTGCGGCCCGCCGCCTTCTGACCGCCGAACGTGTCGCGGTCCGTCACCGCCAGCCCGGCGAAGTCGCCGACGTAGCCCGCGTAGGTGTAGTTGCCCGCAGGTGCCGCGCCGGGCACAGTCTGCACGAGTGTCCGCGTCAGCGTCTGCCCCGGCGCGAGCGTCACCGTCACCGGCCCGAAGACCGGGAGCCGGAGGCTGCCCGTCGGCAGCACGGCGGCGGCCCACGCCTGCGTGGTGACGCTCGCGGCACTCGTGTTGGTGAGGGTCGCGGTGAAGGGGACCGGGCCGCCCGGGGCGGGGATGACGACCGCGCTGTCGGCGGGTGCGAGCGTGAGCGTCACGGCAGGGTTGAGATCTGCCGCGTTCAGTTCGACCGCGCCGAGGTCACACTCGGCCTCGCCGTCGCCGTCGCTGTCGAAGGGAGAGAATCCGCGCTGGTCCCCAGAAAAGCAGAGGCGGATATCTACTGCCGGGTTGAGCGCCGGGTCATTGCCGGGCGCGAGGAGTAAGTGCGTCGGCGTTGGCCCGCCGTTGTCGGCCAGCAGCGGGTCCACGACCAGCGTGAACACCTCTTCAGGCTCGACACGCTCCCCGCCGCACCCGGTTACCGAGAGGTTGTTGCCCACACCACCGAAGTCGAAGAGGATCGAGCAGTCCGAGGAATGTCCGTCTGACGTGTTACCGACGACGACGTTGGAGGAGACGCTCACCTGCTCGCCGTTGACCGAGACGCCGCCGCCGCTGGAGCCTGCCTCGTTGCCCACGACGGTGTTGAAGAAGGCGAAGGTATCTCCCCCCCGGAGTCCTCCTCCTCGGTTCCCGGCCCGGTTGCCGCTAATCGTGTTGCGTCTCACCTCCCCATCGCTGGAAAGTCCACCGCCGTTCTCGCCAGCGGTGTTGTTCGTGATCGTGCTCTGCATGACAGCCACCGGACCTCCGCTGGCGACGATATCGAGGCCCCCGCCGTCACCGCCGGCCACATTGTCGCTGACGATGCTCTCGTCGACGCGGCCGCCCATCCTCGCCCCGCCCCCGTCTCCCCCCGCTTCATTGCCCGTAATTGTGCAGCGCGTAATGAAAAGGTCTGCCGCAAAAGGACTCAGTATCCCGCCGCCATTTCCTGTGGTGTAGCCCCCCGTGATCGTCAGCCCGATTAGCTCGACCGTGGCGTAGGGGAACTCGTCTTCGATGAGGAAAACGCGGTCTCGCCGCTGCGCGTCGACCGTGATGCCGAGGCCCGTGCCGTCAATGACGAGGTCTTCGGTGATGAGGAGTGCGCCGTGGCCCGGGGCGAAGGCGATCGTCTGTCCTGCCAGCGAGGGAGCGAAAGCGATCCGGGCACCGGCCGCGTCCGCGTTGGCAACTGCGATAGCCTCGCGCAGCGAGCAGTCGGCGTCGCACACGCCGTCGTCGGTGTCGGCGCTCTTGGTGACCGTCAGGCCTGCGAAGCCCGTCCCCTCAAGCGCTACGGTCCGGGTGAACGTGTTGCTCTCCACGGAGAGCGTTCCTTCGAACGGCTGCGTTACCGAGGGCGTGAAGGTCACGGTGAGCGAGTCGCTCGCACCGGGCGGCAGCGTGAGCGGAAGCTGAGGGGCCGTCACGTCAAACACGTCCGCGTCTCCGCTGACTGGCAGCGAGGTGATTGTCAGGTCTGCACTGCCTGTGCTCCGGAGCAGCACCGTTCGTGTTTCGCTGCTCCCGACCGGAACGTTGCTGAAGTCGATAGAGGTAGGCGAGACCGACAGCGCCGGTAGCTGCAGCGGGACGCCTCGGAGGAGGTAGGCTCGCCCGCTCACGCTCTCCCCGGGCGCTCCGATGAGCAGGTCGCCGCGCCCGTCCCCGTCGATGTCGCGGACGCCGGCCACAGCCTGCTCATCGCGCCGAGTCCCACTGAAGGACCCTCCCCGCTCCGGGTTCGGCGAGCGCAGTACGCCGAGCAGACTTCCGTCGGCCCCGGAGAACAGAAAAGCGCCCCCTGCTTCCTCGATTCCCTCCAGCCGAGAAAACGGAGCGCTCACGAGGATATCGGTGGCCCCGTCTCCGTCTACGTCCGGCACCCCAGCCACCGACGTGCCGAAGCCGTCGCGCGCTTCGAACGGCGAGGTCAGCGTGTAGAGTAGGCTACCGTCCGCCCCCGAGTACAGCTTGACTTCCGTATCGAAGGCCGTGTCACCGCCAGACCCAATGATCAGGTCGCCGCGCCCGTCCCCGTCTATGTCCGGTATGCCGTCTACCGAATCAAACGGGGCTGTGGGCGCAGGTTCAGGGTCCTCGACTGCGTACAGGAGCGCCCCGTCGATCCCTGAGAATAGGTAAGCCTGCCGGCCAGTATTACCGGTCAAGCTCACGAGGAGATCGCCGCGCCCGTCCCCGTCCGTGTCGGGCACGCCCGAGACGGAGTTGGCGAAGAGCTCGGAAGAGCTGAGCGGCTCGGGTGGGTCTAGGAAGTAGAGAAGCGCGCCCGTGGCTCCGCTGAAAAGATAGGCCCGTCCACTCCCGTCGAAAGGACCTACTGCACCGACCAGCAACTCGCTGATTCCGTCGCCGTCGGCGTCCGGCACCTCTGCCACCGACCCGCCAAACTGTTCTGCTCCGCCCGTAGGAGACACTAGTTCGTAGATCAGAGCGCCGTCGGACCCGCTGAACACGTAGGCTCTTCCCGTCAGGCCCTCTTCTCTAGGCGCACCAACAAGCAGGTCTCCGTGCCCGTCCGCGTTGACATCCGAGAGGCCTGCCACGGAAATGCCGAATCTGCCCGAAGTCTGCTCGTTGGGCGAGATGAGTTCGAGAAGAAACGCGCCAGTAGTCCCGCTGTAGAGGTATGCGCGCCCTGGCCTGCTTAGCCCCACTGCTGGCACGGCACTGAAGGCACCTACAAGGAGGTCATCGGCTCCGTCTCCGTCGGTGTCCGGCACGCTTGCCACAGCGGTCCCGAACTCGCTCTTGCTAGTGACAGGCGACTCTAGCGTCTGGAGTACTGTCTGTGCCTGCGAGGGTACGGCGAGGAGGCAGCACAGCAGGGCGAGGGCAGCAGGGCGAAGCGTAGCAGAACAGGGCATGGCGGGAAGAGTCGGATGAACAGTGTTATGTCCTAACGTAACACTCCAACGCCATGCGCGCAAGCACATAGGACCGATTGCGCCCCAGGCGTACCCCGAACGTGCCACGACGCACCGGGGGCCGCAGCAGCACGCGCTGCCAGACGGCCCCCGGCTGTACTTCCGCTACGCCTAGCGTACGAGCGTCACGCGCTGCGCCTCGGCCAAGCCCGCCGCCTCGGCGCGCACGACGTACACCCCGCTCGGCAACCCCGCCCCGTCGAATGCCACCCGGTGCTCGCCCGCCTCGACCTCGCCCGCGAGCAGCACCGCCACGCGGCGCCCGAGCACGTCGAAGACCGACACCCGCACTTCGCTCGCCACCGGCACGGCGAGCGCGACCTCGGTCTGCTGCCGGAACGGGTTCGGGTAGGCCGCCGACAGACCGAACGCCGTCGGCAGCACTGACGACGAGGCAGCGGCCACGCCGCCCTCGCCCTGCCACACGTCGCCCGCCTCGACGAGCAAGCCCGTCGCGGCATCGCGCACCGTCCACACGTCCGAGCCCGCCGCAGTGCCCGAGGCAGAAATACTGTTCGCCGTCTTCTGACCGCCGAACGTGTCGCGGTCGGTCACCGCGAGCCCGGCGAAGTCGCCGACGTACCCGGCATAAGCGTAGCGCCCGGCCGGCGCTGCACCCGGCACGGTCTGCACCAGCGTCCGCGAGAGCGTCTGCCCCGGCGCGAGCGTCACCGTCACCGGCCCGAAGACCGGGAGCCGGAGGCCGTTGTCCGGCAGCACGGCGGCGGCCCACGCCTGCGTGGTGACGCTCGCGGCACTCGTGTTGGTGAGGGTCGCGGTGAAGGTCACCGGGCCGCCGGAGGCGGGGATGACGACCGCGCTGTCGGCGGGTGCGAGCGTGAGCGTCACGGCAGGGTTGAGATCTGCCGCGTTCAGTTCGACCGCGCCGAGGTCACAGGCAGCATTGCCGTCGCCGTCGCCGTCGAAAGGTGCCGGGAAACCGCGCTGGTCTGCGTCGCAGTTGGTGAGAAGACCGTCGAGGTCCACGGCGGGGTTGCGCGCAGGGTCGTCGCCGGGCGCAAGCAGGAGATGGGTTTGCGTCGGCCCACCGTTGTCGGCGAGCAGCGGATCGAACACGCGCGTGAACGCCTCGTCAGGAGAGACAACGGTGATAGAAGACCCGAAGCTGCAGTCTCCGTCTTCGGTGGTCCCCGAGCCGAACAGCGAGAAGTTCGACCCCGCGTCAAAGCCGAAAATCGACCCACCGCAATCAGCCGAGGACGCTTGCGGGTCACCACCGGCGGTGTTGCCGAGGATAGTGCTTCTGAAAAACCCTGTGTTGAACGCGGAGGGCGAATAAAAGCCTCCTCCGCGGACGCCGGCATCATTGCGCGTGACCGTAACGGAGGCGAAAAACGCCTCGTCAGAGAGCATGAGACCGCCGCCCCGATTGGCGGCCCGGTTCCCGCTGATCGTGGTGTGACTCAGACTGTAGGCGCCGACGATCCCGCCTCCGTCCTCGCCCGACACGTTGCCGCTGATCGTGCTCGCGGTGACCGCTGCACCGCCCTCCAGGGAGACCCCGCCACCATCTCCCTTGGATTCGTTGCCTATGACCGCGCAGCGCAGAATCGTTGCAGACCCGTCACCGCCTATCCCGCCCCCCTCGCCTGAGGTGAAGCCGCCCGTGACCGTCAGGCCTACGAACGCTGCTTCTATGGGGTCGCTGGTACGGTCCACGAAAAAGACGCGGTCGCGCCTCTTTGCGTCCACGGTGATGCCGAGCCCATCGCCGTCGATGACAAGCTCCTCGGTGATGGTGAGCGCGCCGTTGCCTGGGGCGAAGGCGATCGTCTGCCCCGCGAGCGCCGGGTCGAAGCGGACCGTGTCGGACGCGGCACTGCCCAGAGCGTTGGCCGCAGCGATGGCTTCGCGGAGCGAGCAGTCGGCGTCGCACGCCCCGTCGTCGGTGTCTTCCGCCTTCGTGACGAGGAACACAGCGGAGCTCCCAACGCCCTGCCCTTCGAGGGCGACGTTCCGCGACGCGGCTCCGGCTTCGATGACGAGCGTGGCCTCAGCCAGGCCCAGCGCTACGGGGTCGAACACGACCTCGAACGAAGTATTGTCTCCCGGCTCGAGGGTGAGGGGCGGCGTGAGGTCCGAGACGATGCGGAAACCATCGCCGTCCCCCTGAAGACGGATGCCCGTCACCGTCACCGCCGTGTTGCCCACACTCTCCACCACTACGGTCTGCGCCTCGGCCTCCTCGCCGAGGAGCACCTCACCGAAGCCGAGTTCGTCAGGGGACCGGGCGAGCAGCGGCGTAGCGAGCGCCTCGCCCCGGAAGAGGTAGGCCCGGCCGCGGCCATTGTTCGCGTTGGAAGCCCCCACGAGCAGGTCCACTTGACCATTTCCGCTTGAGACCGGTGCTAGGGACCTGCCGAACGATCCTCCCTCTTCTTCCGGATTCGGCGAGCGCAGGTCGCGCAGCAGCGTGCCGTCGGCCCCCGAGAACAGGTAGACCTCGGTGCCGCCTGTTATGAGCAGGTCGCCCGCCCCATCCCCGTCGATGTCCGGGGTACCCGCAACGCGGCTAAACGACTTGCCCTCCAGCGCGAACGGGGGGGCGATGCGGAGCAGTTCAGACCCGTCAGCGCCGGAGAAGAGAAAGGCATCGTCATCATCCCTGGTGCTGATTAGCACGTCGCCGCGCCCGTCGCCGTCCACGTCCGGCACGCCCGCGAAACCTCGCGGGGTTGGCTCGGCAAACTCCCGGAGGAGCGAGCCGTCCGCTCCTGAATACAGCTGCACTCTGCGGGAGTACCCGACCAGGATGTCGCCGCGTCCATCGCCGTTCGTATCGGGGATGCTCTTGAGCGAGCGCCCGAAGAACGTATTGCCCATCTGACCCGGCGAGGGGATTTCGAGGAGGAGCGCGCCGTCGGCCCCGCTGAAGAGGTAGACGTTGCCTTCGGAGAAGATACTATCCCCTTCCCGCTCCGCCCCGACGAGTAAGTCCTCTACCCCGTCACCGCT
Source organism: Bacteroidota bacterium (assembly GCA_038746285.1). Taxonomy (NCBI): domain Bacteria; kingdom Pseudomonadati; phylum Bacteroidota; species Bacteroidota bacterium. Next base: position 783 of record JBCDKT010000078.1, on the reverse strand, counting down.
GGCGTCCGGCACCGCCGCTACCGAGACACCGAACTGGCCTTCTTCCTCCTCGTTCGGCGAGACCAACTCAAGGAGAAGGGAGCCGTCGGCTCCGCTGAAGACGTACGCCCGGTTTTCCCTGTACGCTCCGATGAGGAGGTCGCCGCGCCCGTCGCCGTTGACATCGCTAAGGCCAGCCACGGCCTGTCCGAAACTCGTAAATCCTCCATTTGGAGAGGTCAGTTCGAAGAGGAGGGAGCCGTCGGCCCCGCTGAAGAGGTAGGCGTCGTTGCCCCTCGCCGTCCCGATGAGGAGGTCACCGACTCCATCGCCGTCTGTGTCGGGCACGCCGGCGACCTTGCCGCCAAACTCCGGGCCGCCGGTCCCCGGGTACTCCAGGGTCAGCAGGGGGCCCTGCGCCTGCGAGGGCACGGCGACGAGGCAGCAGAGCAGGGCGAGGGCAGCAGAGCGAAGCGTAGCAGAACAGGGCATGGCGGGAAGGGTCGGATGAACAGTGTTATGTCCTAACGTAACACACCAACGCTATACGCGCAAGCACATAGGACCGATTGCGCCGCAGGCGCACCCCGAACGTGCCACGACGCACCGGAGGCCGCAGCAGCACGCGCTGCCAGACGGCCCCCGGTTGTGCCTCTGCTACGCCTAGAGCCTGTTAGCAACTTGACCTCCTCAGACAGCGCAGAAACGCCGTTCTGATGTCACAAGCCCCGAAACCGAGTCATTCCCGACCCAGATCGGGAATCCATGCAGCGTCGGCACGCGGTGCCATCGTGGCGTGGATTC
>JBCDKT010000077.1 GCA_038746285.1 Bacteroidota bacterium | reverse complement strand
CTCTCAATCGCTCCTCTGAGGCATCGAAAGAAATCCGGGGCAAGTTATGCCGCGTGGCCCGAAGTGCTCTCAATCGCTCCTCTGAGGCATCGAAAGAAATCCGGGGCAAGTTATGCCGCGTGGCCCGAAGTGCTCTCAATCGCTCCTCTGAGGCATCGAAAGGCGTGGGGCCTCCACGTGCTCACGACAGCGGGCGACCTCTCAATCGCTCCTCTGAGGCATCGAAAGTAGGCCGTCTGGGTCGAGGCGGTGAGCGCGTCGTGCGCTCTCAATCGCTCCTCTGAGGCATCGAAAGGCGGTCAGCTTCGGCCAGTCGTCGTCTGCGAGGCTCCTCTCAATCGCTCCTCTGAGGCATCGAAAGCCGCTCCGCCGCGAGGTGGCCGAGGTCCGCAAGATCCTCTCAATCGCTCCTCTGAGGCATCGAAAGTCGTCGAGGGCCGCGTGGCTCGCTCGGACCTCGCCGCTCTCAATCGCTCCTCTGAGGCATCGAAAGATCGTTGGCAAGGGGCCGCTCACGTGGGCGTGGTTTCTCTCAATCGCTCCTCTGAGGCATCGAAAGTAGGCGAGCGCCGGTTGCACCGAGGCGGCCAGCTTCGCTCTCAATCGCTCCTCTGAGGCATCGAAAGATGGCCCGCCATCTCCATGACGGCGTAGGGCGGCACGCTCTCAATCGCTCCTCTGAGGCATCGAAAGATTCAAGGGTTGAGCCCGGTTCAGAAAGGGCGGACGCTCTCAATCGCTCCTCTGAGGCATCGAAAGCCAGTGGCCCCACCTGCCTCGCCGGCTGGCCCGTCCGCTCTCAATCACTCCTCTGAGGCATCGAAAGATGCGTCGACGACGCGGACGCCCTTGAGCGTGCCCTCTCAATCGCTCCTCTGAGGCATCGAAAGTAGACCTCAGCCTCGGCGAGCCGGTGGAGTTGGAGTGAACCCGCTTTGGTGGACAGTTTAGGAGTATGAGGCGGCGAGCGCCTCACGGTGTTTCTGTTCGTGCCGGGCGGGCGAGTCGTAGCCGAGCGCGGAGTGGCGACGGCGCGGGTTGTACCACCCCTCGATGAAGCGGAAGAGCGCCATCCGGGCCTCGGCCTTCGTGGCCCAGCGATACCGGTCGATCAACTCGCATTCGAGCGTGGCGAAGAAGCTCTCGCACATCGCGTTGATGCTCCTATAGTTGTCAAGCCCCCGCCACGAGATTCTTGGCGCGGGCCTCGGTCGCCCTCGGGAGCAGACCAAAGACCTCACGCGCGACGTACCGTTTGAGGCACCGGATGACCTCCTTCTTCGTCCGGCCCTCGGCCGTCCGGCGGGCCACGTACGCCATCGTCGGCTCGTGCCACCGCATCCGAACGATCACGATCCGGTACAGTGCCGCGTTCGCCTGACGGTTGCCGCCTCGGTTGAGACGGTGCCGCCCCGTCGTCCGACCGGACGAGGCCGGGATCGGACACACGCCGCACAGCTTGGCGAAGGCCGCCTCGCTCCGGATCCGCTCGCCGTTGTCGCCGGCCGCGATCATCAGCTCGGCCGCCGAGTCGAAGCCGATCCCGAAGGCAGCCGTAAGCTGCGGGGCCACTTCGCTCGTGATCCGCTTGAGGTGCCGCGTGTGCTCCTTGACTTCCTCGTGGAGCGCGAGCCAACGCGCCGCCAGCGATCCGAGCGCGTAGCGCGACGCGCTCGCCGGGTCCGACGTGGAGCCGTCCGACAGGTCTGCGCACGCGGTGATCAGGCGGAAGTCGCTCAAGCCTTCCAGCTCCGCCCGGAGCTCGTCGGGCGAGGTCACGAGGACGGACTTCAGCGTGATCATGGCCTGCGTACGCGCCTTGACGGCCGTGTCACGGGCGATCTTGACGACTCGGAGCACCTCGACGCTCCCGTCGGCGGTTTTCGGGATCGACGTCGCCTCGCCCGAGAGCACCTCGCGCGCGGCGTGCTCGGCGTCGACGAGGTCCGACTTCCCGGCGGCCCGCCGCTCTCCCCTGCGGGGCGGACGGGAGACCTCGTAGACCCTCATGCCCTGGCGGCGGAGGAAGCGGGCGACCCCGCTCCCGTAGCTCCCGGTCCCCTCGACGCCGAAGGCGACGACCCGGCCATGATTCCGTGCCCACGAGAGCAGGTCGGCGTACACCTCGGCCGTGGCCGGTAGGGCCTGCGATCCGAGCCGACCGCCGATGCCGTCGAGCGCGACGGCCATGTGCTCGTCCTTGTGGGTGTCGACCCCGACGACGACGTCGGTCCGTTGGAGGTGGAGGCTGGGCATGGCGTCGGCCGCTGGTGGACAGACGGCCCCGCCCCCAGCCTGGCGGACAGGACTGCGACGAGATCTCCGGTCGAGATCAGGCTCCTATGAGGTCACGACGGCGGCGGGCTGGGGCCAAACGATCCCCCCGGCGAGGCGGCCGACACGTCAACGCAAGGGCACCGTGGTCGATCGTAACAGGGGTCAGGCCGCCCCACCCGAGGGCACCCGAGAGCGGGCACCAGGAAGATCGCAGTCGTAGCAATCGCCGACCGATCCGAGCGACGGGCGGACGCCCGCCTCGCGGCACCGAGCCCCGAAGGCCAGCGACGTGTATTGACACCCGTGATCTGAATGGTGAACGACGCCGTCGGGCTGGCGCTGCGCCACGGCCATGTCGAGCGCCGCCAGCACGAGCTCGGTCCGCAGATGCCCGGCCATCGCCCACCCGACGATCCGGCGGCTGAAGGCGTCGAGCACGACCGAGAGGTAGAGGAAGCCAGAGCCGGTCGGCACGTACGTGATGTCGGCCACCCAGAGCTGATCGGGGGCGTCGGCCGAGAAGTCGCGCTCGACGAGGTCCGGCCCCTTCGGCGTGCCCGGCCGGCGGGTCGTGGTCGTCGGCCCCCGGCGCCGGGTGACGCCGACGATGCCGTGCTCACGCATGAGCCGTGCCACGCGCTTCTTGCCGACACGGAACCCCGCCTCTTTCAGATCCTCGTGGACGCGGAGCGCGCCGTAGGCGCCCTCGGAGGCCGCGTGCGAGGCGCGGATGGCCTCGGTGATCTCGGCGTCGCGCTCAGCCCGGGCCGATGCAGGTCGGTCGCGCCATGCGTAGAAGCCGCTCCGGGAGACACGGAGGACGTCGGCCATGAGCGCGACGGGGAAGGTGGCCTGGTGCGGTCTCACGAACTCGAACGCCCTGCGGGTGCGGAAGCTACTTCCGCAATCGAGCCGGTCTCCCTCGCAAACCAGGCCGCGGCTTTTGTGGCGGGCGATTCCGCCTCGCCGATGTCGTGCTCCTGCTGGAGCCGCCGGATCTCCTTGCGCAGCCGCCTCAGCTCGTCGCGGTCGGCGTCGGCGCTGGCGGCGGCCGGGTCGGCCTTCTCGATCCAGGCGCGGATGGTCGGCTCGACGGCCGGCACAACGCGGTCCGAGATCGTTGGGCAGCGGACCCCTACGACCCGGCAAGCGTCCTCGGCGACGACGGCGAGGCCCGGCTCGCGGATCTGAAGGCGTGGCTCGCGCGCCGGACGAGGCGGGTCCGACTTCCCGACCTCCTGATCGAGGTCGACAACGCGCTCGGCTTCACCCGGCCCCTCACGACACCCACGGGGAGCGTTGACAACCGCTCGGCCGAGGCCGTGTGCGAGGCCGTCTCGGCGCTCATCGCGTTCGGGTGCAACCTCGGGCCGCAGACGATGGCGGAGCTCACCGACGGGGTCAGCTACGACCGGATCAAGCGGCTCGCCGACTGGCACCTCCACGACGACGCGCTCCGGGCCGCGCTCGCGGCCGTCGTGAACGGGATCGCAGGCCTCGACACCGCCCGCGTTTGGGGCGAGGGGAAGACCTCGTCGTCGGACGGCCAGCGGTTCCTCTTCCCCCGGAAGACGCTCAGGCGGACGTACAGCCACCGCATGAGCGACTACGCCCTGGAGTTCTATACCTTCATCGCCGACAACTACGCGCCGTACTTCTCGACGCCCATCGAGAGCGCCGAGCGGGACTCGGGCTACGTCCTCGACGGGCTGCTCTACCACGAGTCCGACCTCGAGATCGACGAGCACTACACCGACACCCACGGCTACACCGAGGTGCAGTTCGCGGCGTTCGCACTTCTGGGGAAGCGGTTCGCGCCCCGCATTCGTGGCCTCCACAAGCAGCGGGTCTACCGGGCCTCCGACGACGCCGAGCGGTACGGCCCGCTCTGGCCCATGCTCTCCGCCCGCGACCGCAGGCTCCGGCTGAGGTGGATCGAGGAGGAGTGGGACCGGATCGGGCGGTTCGTGTGCTCGCTCGCCACCGGGCACACGACGGCGTCGACGGCCATGAAGCGGGTCGTCGCCTTCGGCGGGGCCAACCACTTCTACCGCGCGTTCCGCGAACTCGGGCGGCTCGTCAAGACGGAGTACGTCCTCGACTACCTCGGGCGGCCAGAACTCCGGCGGCGGGTCCGACGCGGGCTCCTGAAGTCGGAGGAGTTCCACGCGCTGGCGCGGGCGGTGTTCTACGGGAAGCGGGGGCGGGCGGACCAGCGGGACTTCCGGCGTCAGGCGTCGACGGCGAGCTGCCTCACGCTGATCCTCGCATGCATCGTCTACTGGCAGATCCGGGAGATCGAGCGCGTGGTCGGAGAGGCCGCAGACGATCCAGCCGCGCCGGACTTCGGGCTGTTGGCGCACGTGAGCCCGGTGCAGTGGGAGAACGTCACGCTCTATGGGGCCTACGACGTCCGGCCCGAGCTCGTCCGTGCGCGGTCAGGTCTGAGGTGAGCGGCCCGCTCCTCTTGCAGGTGGTTACACGTTTCTGCCTGCTACCCTAGATCCCGCCCGGTCAGGTCCGCCAGTGCTTCAGCGAGGTAGGCCGGGCTCTCCCGGTAGAGCATCCGGAGCAGGAGGATCGCGTAGTTCGTGACCCGGTTCTCCTTCTGGTCGTAGCCGGAGAAGAGGGTGATCGGACGTCCTCCTGGCATCGGGAGAGGGAGGGGGTGGACAGCGAGATCCCGAAGCTACCCGGCGACGCTCTCACGCTCAAAAGGTGACCGTTTACGGGACGCAAGGGCGGTTGCCTCGCCAATCGGGCATCACCCTCCATCCCGTAAACCCTCACCTACGCGCGGCGCGGGAGGGCGAAAGGTGACCGTTTGCGGGACTCGTCGTCGTTTAAAAGGGTTTAGAAGAAGTTTAAATACGTTTGCGCCCGGCAAATCCCTGCGCTGCACAGCGTTCCGGGGGGAAAGGTGACCGTCAGCGGGACGAAAGGTGAGAGCCTACGGGAGCAAAGGTGACCGTCTACGGGATGTAAGGTGAGAGCCTACGGGAGACCGATCCCTCCCGTAAACCCTCACCTTTGGGGCTCGAATCGGCCAAAGGTGACCGTCCACGGGAGAGCGAAAGGTGACCCTCTACGGGATCAGTGCTCCTGTGGATAACAGGTGAGAGGGTGGAGGCTCGGCAGATCACCTTTGCCGTATCCTTCTCGCAGCCCGATGCCGACCCCGAGCGCCTCCGTCCAGCCCGAGGTCCTCCCCGCCCGACGTGGGGAGTTGAAAAAACACGTCGGTGCGGTCCACGTCAAAGGCCAGCTCTCGCTCCTTCAGCGGAAGGTCTCGAACGTCCTCCTCCTCCGCGCCTACGAGGACCTCCCCAACCCCGAGGTGTTCGAGCACGAGATCCGCCTCCAAACCCTCGCCGAGGTCGCGGGCTTCGACTCCAACGACCACGCGCTCCTCCGCGAGGCGCTCGAAGCGCTGGCGGGCACGACCATCACCTGGAACCTCCTCGATGCAGAGGGCGCCGAGGAGTGGGGCGTCTCCACCTTCCTCGCCCAGGCCGTCGTCAAAAACGGGACGTGCCGCTACGCCCCCGACCTCCGGCGCAAGCTCTACAACCCCGAGATCTACGCCCGGATCAACCTCTCGGTCCAGGAGCGCTTCGGGTCGGGCTACGCCCTCGCCCTCTACGAGAACTGCGTCCGCTTCCGCAAGGTCGGCTCGACGGGCTGGATCGACCTCGACCGCTGGCGCGACCTCCTCGGCGTCGAGCCCGGCCAGTACGACCAGTTCAAGTACCTCAACCGCGACGTGCTCAAACCGGCCGTCGAGGAGGTCAACCGCTACTCGGACATCCGCGTCGAGATGGACCGGAAGCGCGAGAAGCGCCGCGTCGTCGCCCTCAAGTTCTCGATCCAGGAGAACGACCAGCTCGCGCTCGACCTCGCCGGCTCGGCCTCCCGCGCCGCCGCCCAGGCGTCGGCCGTCGGCGAGTTCCCCCGCGAGCTTCCCGACCCCCGCGCCCTCGCGCCCGACGCCGACGCTCTCCTCGGCCCGCTCCAGCGCCGCCTCGTTTCGTTCGGGCTGAGCCAGGCCCAGGCCCTCGACCTCTCGACCGAGTTCGACCCCGACCGCGTCTCTCGCAACCTCGATCACGTCGAGCGCGAGATCGCGCGCCGCAAGGACACGGCCCGACCCGTGGACCGCGTCGCCGCGTTCACCATCGACGCCGTCCGCAACGACTACGCGGCCACGTCCGGCACGCCCGCCGTCGTCCAAGAGGCCGAGCAGAAGCAGGCTCGAGCGAAGCAGGCACAGGCCGAGAAGCGCCGCCAGCGCGAGGAGCGAAAGGCCCAGGCCGCGCAGGCGGAGCGCGAGAGGGGAGAGGCCCGTGACCGCGCCCTCGACGAGGCGTTCGCCGCGCTCCCCGAGGCGGAGCGGGACGCCCTCACCGCTCGCGCCGTCGCCCGCCTGGCGTCGGAGGCCCCGCAGGTCCACGCCTGGTACCAGGACGAGCTGGCAGCAGGCGTCGCTGAGGACGCCATGCGCCCGGCCGTCCTCTCGACGCTCCGCGCGTTCCGCCGCGATTTGATCCCCGGCCGACCGCGCTCAGACGCCTGATCTCTTCTCGTTGGGCGGTGGTCCCGCCTCTTGCTGGCAGAGCGCGGATGCAGCGCGGCCAGCACGTTCCGCGAGGCTCCAGGGCCTGCGCTGTCGGCCCTCAGAGCGACCCCCCGCGAGGTCGGTCTACTCCGGTGGATCGCTCCTGAGCTCGAATGCCGCGCTCGGCGCCCCGGCCACCAGCACCCGGCTCGCCGCCCTGAAGTTGGGGAGTGCCAGCAACCGCTCCACGTTGTACTCCGGCGCTAGGTACGGCGCCAGCCGGGTCGCGTCGTGGACGCCCGGCCGAAACACGCAGATGTTGCCCGCATTCCCGAGCACGGTCTGCAACAGCCGCTCCGGGACCTGCGCGAGCGTCTGATGCGCCAGCGCGAACTGGACCCTGAACTTCCGCGCCTCAGCCAACAGCTCGCCCATCTGCGGCGTCACGAAGTTTTGGAACTCGTCGACCACCACGAGGGCGTCGTCGGCGTCGCTCGGGCGCCGCATCGCGGCCAGCAAGACACGCGACAGCAGGACCGTTCCGGCGAGGCGCGACCCGTACGACCCTAGCCGCCCCTTGTCCAGCCGTACGACCACGCACGACCCGCCCTCCAGCAACTCACCCACGTCCAGCGTCGATCGCGGCGCAGCCACCAGGTGTGCCAGCGCGTCGTTCGAGACGAGGGGCGACAGCTTCGACAGCACGTACGGGGCAATGTTCTCGAGCGACGCTTCACCCCCGGCTCGGCCTGCCGTCCGTGTCCAGAACCGGACCACCTCGCGGTCCTCGCACCCCAGCAAAAGCTCTGTCCGGAACGATTCGTCCGAGAAGACGCGCCACACGTCGCGCAGCGTGCCCGGTTCGCTTCCTTTCGACATCGTTAGGTAAAGGGCGTTCCGGAAGTACGTCTCGAACATGGGGCCGCCCGCCTCCTGCATGTCCCAGAGTTGCCCGAACAGGTCCAGGAGCGCCTCCGCCAGCACGCTCCGGGCGTTCGGGACCGCGGGGTCGACCTCGATGGGGTTCAGCCGCCATGGGCTCTCAGGGTCGCCCAGGTCTACCTCAACGACCTCCCGGCCCGCTGCGTGCACCGACCGCGCGACGCGCGACGTGGTGTCGCCGTGCGGGTCGATCACGAGGACAGCGCGGCCCTCGGCGGCTCGCCGCGACGCCAGGTGCACCAGGAACTGGCTCTTGCCGGTCCCACTCGCGCCGACGACGTAGAGGTGCCGACGGAGCGCGTCGTCGGGCAGTCGCACCAGGGCCCCACCGGCTGAGGAGTCGACCACCGTTCCGATCCGGACGCCGTGCGTGGGCAGCGCCGCTGGCAGAGGCGGCGGCGCGACGGGCATCCCCCACAGCCCGCGCCCTTCGGGCACGGGCAGCGCGAACCGCCGCCCGGCCTCGTCTGGGGGCGCCCGCTCGACCAGCGGACCGCCACCGTCTGCGTTGCCGAACCACACGGCCCCGCCTCCACGCTCGACCTCAACCGCAAGTGCGTCTACCGTCGCAGGGTCGCCGACGCACGCCCGCGCGGCCTCCACCAGGAGCGCCTCCGGCACGCTGCCCTCGCCCGCGGCCGTCACCCGCACCCGGAGGGTCCGTGTGCCCTCGACCGCGAGCTGGGCCGCGCGGGCGACCGCTCTCCGCACGGCGGCGCTCCCCTCGTCTCGTACGGCACGCACGAACGCCAGCGCTGCCGCGCGCTCGGCCGCCGACAACGGGGCGGGCGTGACGGCCACCTCGATGCACCCGCCGACCCCCGCGTCCCGCATCACGCGAACGAGCGGCCCCACGGCCGCAGTCGCGGCGGCCGTCGGCTGGTCGAGCCCCTCTGCACCCTCAAGCACGACGCTCGGCTCCCACGGCACCGGTCCCAGTTGCCCGATGATTTCTCCGGCCGAGGGCGCCCGCAGACGGACGGCCCGGTCCACGCCGCCGGCCCCGAGTAACAGGGCCGACCGCTCACCCGACGGCCGCCCGAATACGTACGGCCGCTCCGCGTCGCTCCTGGTCGGCGCCAACAGGGGCGCCAGTGCCCGCTCCAAGGCCTCCCGCCGACCGACCGCCTCCGACGGCTCGACGCCCTCGCCCCACACCACGACGCCCACGCCGAGGGTGCCGCCCCGGACCACATACCGCACGGCGACACCGCACCCCTCGGTCTGCCGCCCGACCACGTCGGCGAGCGTCGCCCGCCACGACCGAGCGAGCGCTTGGCCCACCGGCCCGCCCACGCGGCCCAGGGCCGCCAGCGGCCATGCCGACACCGACCGCACGCTGCGCTCACTCGGCATCCAAGCGGTCCCGTCGGCGACGCCCCCGCCCCCGACCAACGGCCCCGGCCCTACGGCGCCCGTCCGGGTCAGCATCTCCACTACGGCCCGGTCGGCGTTCCCGGAGCCGCCCCCCAGGCCGCCAGCGGCGACCACGGCCACGGGCACGCCAGGCAGCAGCGCCGCGACAGCGGCCTCCGCCCCGGGGAGCCCAGCCGCGATCAGCACCCCGTCGAAGGCGGGGCCGTACCTGGCGAGCATCTCGTCCACCTCGCCGAGGCCCACGGCGTGGAGGCGAACGCCCGTCGGCGCACAGGGCGGGAAATCTAGGCCGATCGTCAACAGGTCCATTTCAAGCTCAGGGGCACCAGGGGAACGAGATGCCATGCGGTGACGCCGTGCGGTCCGAACGGCTCAGGCGCCAAGGCGCCACCGCCGGTCGAACGGACGATGCGTCCGGACCATCCGCTCTGGCGACACCAGCCACCACGCCGCGTCGAACCGCCGCACGAACCGGCCGCCAGAGTTCACTCCGCCGGCCGCCCACGTTGGGTCCATCAAGTACCACCCGTCGGCGAGACGAACCGCGACCCAGGCGTGGCCCCCGCCGCCGCCCGGACCCACCAGGTCGGCCCAGCCGGTCACGTACGCCACCTCCAGGCCCATCGCGTCGAGCAGCGTGACCAGCAAGCGCGCGTACCCCTCGCACACGGCGGACCCCGACCCCAGGACGACCCGGGGGTGCTGCGAGGGGCGCGGCCCGCTCCGAACCGCCGCGACGTCGTACGCCACGTGGTCGGCCACAAACCGGAACGCCGCCCGCGTCCGTCCGCGCATCGTCGGGCCGGCGTGGGCCGACAGGTGGTCGGCCAGAGAGCGCACGGACCCCCGCGCGCTCACAGGCACCGACCGCGCGACGGCGTCGGCCCGGCGGTCCACGCGCGCGGTCAACCGATCGCCCAGAGCCGCCCGACCTGCCCCGTACCGCTCGCCCGCCGCCGCTCCTGCAAGCCCGCCGGCCCACTCGGCCACGGGCGAGACCGGGATCGACCCGCCGGACGGCGACGGCGCACACCCGGCGAGGACGACCACGACGGCAAGGACCCACGTCGTGCGGGGGGGGAGGGCGGAGCGGGCCATCAAAGCAGCGAGGCGAGGAGGTCCACGAGCAGCCGGAGGTCGACGTCGGCGGCCGCGTCGACGAGGCCGTGCCCGAGCGCCCACCCCAGCGCGAGCGCCAGGACGACGAGCACGACCACCGCCGCGGCCACCACCGCCAGCACGCGCAGCAAGCACCCCGCCGCCTCGCGGAACCCGAGGAGCAGGGCAACGACGACGACGAGGGCAGTCATGGACGAGGGGCGGTGCACGCTCAGAGTGGCCTGGCGCCTCGGAAACCGGACGTGCCACGACACCCCGTCCGGTTTCCTGTCCGTGCGGCCACTCCACCGCCAGACCCCCAGACTCCCATGTTCGACCACCTCGCCTCGCTCCCCACGCTCGCCCGCGCCCTCCGGCGCGTCAAGGAGCGCCGGCCGACGGTCGGCTCCGACGGCGAGCGCGCCGACGACCTCGGCGAGCCCGACCTCCGACAACTCCAGCACGAGCTGATCTCGGGCGCCTACACCCCCCGCCCGCTCCGCCGAATCAGCGTCGAGAAGAGCGGCGGCGGCGCGCGCGCCGTGTTCCTCGTCGCCGCGCGCGACCGGATCGCCCAGACGGCCGCCCTCTTCGCCCTCCGCCCGGCCGTCGACCGGCTCCTCCTCCCGAGCGCGTTCGCGTACCGGCGAGGACGGTCCCACCTCGACGCCGTCCGCGCCGTCGAGGCTTACCGCAAGAGCGGGCGGTCCCACGTCTACCGCGGCGACGTCAAAGACTTCTTCGAGACCATCGACCGCGAGCGCCTCCTCCGCCTCGTCCACGCCGTCGCCGGCGACGGCCGCGTCGTCCGGCTCGTTCAGGCCTGGCTCCGCGACCCCATGACCGGCGGGGCCGGCGTCCCGGCCGGCTCCGTCATCGCCCCGCTCCTCTCCAACCTCTACCTCGTCCCGTTCGACCGGGCCTTCGCGCGGCAGGGCGTCGACCTCGTCCGGTTCGGCGACGACCTCGCGTGCCCGGCCCCGTCGGCCGCCCACGCCGAGCACGCCGCGCACCTCGCGTCGGCGGCGGCCCGCGCGCTCGGCCTCACCATGAACGCCGAGAAGAGCCACGTCGCCACCTACGCCGAGGGGTTCCGCTTCCTCGGCCACCGCTTCGGACCCGCAGGCCCTCGCAAGATCGAGAAGGACCCGCCACCGCCGCCGACGCCCTCGGCCCCGTCGCCGTGGGACGCTCCGTGGACGCCCACGCCGCCGCCTCCCAGCCCGCATGTGGACCGCCCCATAGACCTCGCCGTCGCAGGCCCCGCCGCGCCCGTGCAGCCCGATGCCTTCGACCTCGGCGCCGGGTGGACGTCACCGGTGCCCTCGCCGGCGCCCGATCCAGCGTCCGCCCTCGCCTACACGCCGGGGCCGACCCCGTTCGACCTCCCGCTCGACACCGGCTCCCCCGGGGCCGCCTCGCTCGGCGCCCGCCCCGCCGCCGTTCCCCCGCCCATCTCCGCACACGACGCGCCGCCCGCAACATGCCCCGTCCACGCCACGCCTCCGCCTCCCTCCGCACCCTGTACGTGCACGCCCCCGGCGCCCGCGTCTCCGTCAACGCCGGACGCTTCGTGGTGGCTACCACCGGCGCGGAGGCGACGGAGCTACTGAGCGCGCCGGCCGAGAAGGTCCACCGCGTCCTCCTCTTCGGGCCGTGCTCGATGACGACCGGCGCGCAGGCCCACTGCGCCCGGACGCGCACGCCGGTCTTCCTGCTCAGCTCAGGCGGACGCCTCCTCGGCCGCGTCGAGCCCGAGGGCTACGCCGACGCCCGCGTTGAGACCCAGCAGCTCCGCAAGGCCGATGACCCCGCCGCCGCCACCGAGGTCGCCCGCGTCGTCGTCCGGGCCAAGATTCGCAACCAGGTCGCCCTCCTCAGCCGTCACCTCGCCAACCCCGACCGCCGGCCAGACCGTGCCGCCGACGTCCGCCGACTCGCTCAAGAGGCCCTCTCAGCCGCCGCCGCCACGGCCGACGCCCACGATGTCGAGACCGTCCGGGGCCTCGAAGGCACGGCCGCCCGGGCCTACTTCGAGGCGCTCGCCCTCCTCGTCCGCCCCGCCGAACTCCGGTTCGCCGGCCGCTCGCGCCGCCCCCCGGCCGACCCGTTCAACGCCGTCCTCAGCCTCGGCTACACGCTCCTCTACCACCAGCAGCACGCGTTCGCCCGAGCCCACCGTCTCCACCCCTACGTCGGGTTCCTCCACGCCGTCAGCCCCGGCCACGCCGCGCTCGCCTCCGACCTCGTCGAGGAGTTCCGGTGTGTCGTCGACGCGCTCGCGCTCGGCCTCGTCAACCGGCGCGAGCTCCGCACCGAGCACTTTGAGAACGTCGCCGGGGGCGGCGTCTGGCTCAACGCCGAGGGCCGCCGCGTCTTCTTCGCTGCCTTCGAGGGCGTCATGCGGCGCCCGTACCTCCACCGGGTCCACAAAAAACAGTACCCGTACCGACTGTGCCTCGACCTCCAGGCCCGAGCGATGGCCCGGTGGGTCCGGGGGGAGGACCGATACCGCCCGTTCGTATGGCGATAGCACCCGCCCTCGTGCTCCTGGTGTCGTACGACATCGAAAATGACCGGGACCGCCGCGCGGTCGCGCGCTACCTCCAGGGTTACGGCGAGCGCGTCCAATATTCCGTGTTCGAGTGCGCCCTCGACCGGTGGGAGGCCGAGCGACTCGTCGAAGGGCTCGCCGAACGAAGCCGACGCGCAAATGGGACGTTCTCCGTCCGGTGCTACTCGCTCGATGGGCGGGCCGTCGCGCGGGTCCGAACTATCGGCAGTGGCGGCGTCGTCCAAGACGTGCCGTACTACATCGCGTAGCGACCGGAACTGCGCGGGAACGGGCGGATCGGTAGCTACCGACCTCTGTATGTAGGTAGGGCAGGGAGGGGGGTGACACTCGTTTGTCTACGAGCTCAACGAGCCGGTTGTCACCCGAGCACGAAAGAATCCAGGCGAGCAGTCTGGCAGCGTGCTTGGGTCCCGCTTGGCACTCCGAACGCGCGCGGGAGACGGAATGCCTACGTAGGTTAGAGCCGGCGACGGGCCGCTCTAGCCCGTCGCCGTAGTCACTTTGCTCTTTGACGTACTGGTTTCGAGCGTGGAGCGCGCTCCTGGGCCATCTGAATGCCGCCGACATACCTATTCCCGCCACAGGGAATGATTACATACCCCTGGAGGCGCCAGTTACGATCGCAGTCTTGGGCCGACATACCTATTCCCGCCACAGGGAATGATTACTTATCGACTGCTACGCTCGAAGCGTTGAAGCGGCCGACATACCTATTCCCGCCACAGGGAATGATTACAAGGTCATAGCCGGAGGGGTGTGAGTGTTGGGAGCCGACATACCTATTCCCGCCACAGGGAATGATTACCACCAGTTCGACTTATGAGTGTGATCCTTTGCTACCGCCGACATACCTATTCCCGCCACAGGGAATGATTACGAGATTTGGGACGTGGGAGTTGTTAGAACGCGGCCGACATACCTATTCCCGCCACAGGGAATGATTACAGCGGGGGTGTGGGGTGTGAGAAGTGTCAAGGGCCGACATACCTATTCCCGCCACAGGGAATGATTACTCAGGACCCGAGCAGTGAGGCGCTTATTAGGTGAGGCCGACATACCTATTCCCGCCACAGGGAATGATTACCCCTGGCAAGGGTCTCGAGGCGAGGTATGGAATCGCCGACATACCTATTCCCGCCACAGGGAATGATTACTCGGCAGCGAGGCGCGT
>JBCDKT010000076.1 GCA_038746285.1 Bacteroidota bacterium | reverse complement strand
TGCTCTTCCGATCTCCCGAGTGGTCCCCGCTAGCCAGCGGCCACACCGCCAGCAGGCGTAAGGCCGGACAGCGCCGCTCGCCGGCGCGCTTCGGGTCAAAGGGCCGCCCCGGCCCGCGGTGGAGCGCCCCCGCGCGGAGCGACCGTCGGAAAACCCCGGGCGGCGAAGACGCCCGCCTTGGGGGTTTTCTGTCGCAGCGCGAGCACGGGGCGAACGACCTTGACGCTGTCCGGCCGTCGCCTAGATTGCCAGAAACCGCTGCCAACACCCCGCCCCCTCCTGCCGACGCCGACCGAGCGGCGTCGGCAGGGTCTCACGTCGGCGCCCCGCGCCGTCCGTCCCTGCATCTTCTGCCTCTGGCGCATCCCGCGCCGCCACGCGCACCGACGGCGGCACGCGGGCGACACAGGATGCCTCTGGCGGTCACTCGCCCGTTCTCTGGGCACACCGATCCTCGTAGAACCGGTGGTAGCAGAACGCCGCGACCCGCCGGAGTTCGGCGTCGCGGTACCGATTCCAGGCGTCGGGCGAGAGCCCGGACCCGGCAGCACTCAGCGCCGCGCTCGCCTGGAAGTCACCGAAGAGCCGCGCCGCGATGTGGAGGTCTGCGTCCCGCTGGTGTCGCTCGGCGATGGCTCCGCGCATCCAGTCGTGGAGATCGTCCACCTGGCGCTCGGTCAGCCGCAGGGCGGCGTCGAGGCAGGCGTGGTGGCGCACGACGCGCCGGGTGTGGTCCAGCATCTCCGCCTTCCGCATCGAGGAATAGAACCGGTCCCCGAACTGCGCCCACAGCCCGATCCCGAAGCGGTTGACGACGTCCGCCAGTTTCGCCTTCGTGAGTCCGGGCAGCAGGGTCCAGACGGCGTCCAGGCGGACGTCCGGGAGGTCACACCCTGCCGACCCTGCCGTAGTGCCCTCGGTAGCGGCCTCTGGCGTGACCTCCGGCGCGTCGTCTTCCGAGCAAGAGGTCACTCTCAGCGAGACCGCCTCCTCAGGTGCAGCCAGACCGTCTCCCGAAACGGCGGCAGTGGGGTCGGCACTCGGGTCGTTGTCCAGGAGTCCGATCTCGGCCACTTGGCGACGGGCCTCGGCCCAGATGTGCCGGTGGGAGATCCCGCGCTTCGAGAGCACGCGCCGCTGGCGCTCGCCGTAGCCCGCCGCCGACGAGTCGGCCTGGCGGTCGCAGAGCGCGATGAAGTCGGCCTTCGTGCGGAGCCGGTGGAAGCGGCCGGGGCACCGGTGGGCCTCGTGGAGCTGGCGGAACGCTTCGAAGAGGCGCCACTGGCGCGCGAACCCTCGGAGACGCTTGCTCGCGCGACCCGGGACGCGCGCGTCGTCGGGCGTCTCGCGGAGCCGTTCGACGAGCGACTCGGCCGCCTCTCGCGTCTCGTCGGCCCACGCCGCGAGACGCTCGGCCGTCTGGGCGTTCCGGCCCGTGACGCGCTTCGGGAACGGGTCGTCGGGCAGGACAGGGGTCGAGAACGCGAGAGCGATGTCGGCCAGCAGCCGACGCTTCGCCTCGGCTCTCTGTTCGGGCATGGGACGTGAGTCCTCAAGGCGTGCAGCCTGTGCTGCGTCTGCTTGACGTGTGGGCATGGGAATACCGTGCTTGGGATGTGAGGCGGCGTCCGACCGGGTGCCGGGGCCGCTCCTCGCCACTGCGAGCGGCCCCGGTCCGAGGCCTCCGGCGCCGAATCGGCCGTCTCAGCAGGTGCTCCCCCGTGCTCTCTCGACCCACCCTCGGACGTCGGCTGCGCGAAGCACGCCGCCGTCCTCGGGCACCGAGGCGATGACCTCGTGCTTGAACCGGTGGTAGAGCGCGTTCGCCGCCTTCTCGTCGGTGAGCGCGAGGAGCACGCTCAGCGCGAGGTCCGCAGGGCCGGACCCGCCGTAGCCCCATTCGATGCCCGTTGGCGAATGCCGAGCGGCGTGGGGAACCGAGGCGTGGGCCTCCCCTTCGAGGGTGCGCCACAGGACGACGTCTTCCGCGTCGCCCGTCAGCGCCTTGTACTCGGGAAGTACAGGGATGCCGATAGGCCGAGCCTCACCCGGCACGACGAGACGGAGCGGGCTCCGGCCGTCCACGAGCGGCGCCGTCGGGGCGCCGTCTCCGCCCGCGCCGCTAGCGGCGTCGGCCAGTCGATGTATGGCTTCCCCGACGTGACCGAAGGCGATGTTGCACCCGAGCCGGTAGCCACGGCCCCTTCCATCGCCTGTGACGCGCGACAGGTACACCGTGAGCCCGAACGGGATGAGCGGGCAGACCCACCCGAGGTGCTTGGACTGGACGAGCCCGAGCGGCGCGCCGTCGTGACGCGCCAGCAGGCCGTCCTCGACCGCGTCGAGGTCGAGCGCCGCCCACCGGACTCCGTCGCTCGCGAGCGTGCGGAGCTTCGGCTGGTGCCGCGAGGTGCCAGTGAGCTTCGAGGGCACGGCCAGGCTCGACGCGCCCCTCTGGACGCTGAACGCGCAGGCGCCGAAGGCCTTCGCCGTCAGCGTGCCGGGCTTCATCCGAGTGTGCTCGGTCGCGAGCACCAGCCACCGCTCGGCCTCGTGCGCGATCTGGCGCGCGTGGACATCGGCGGCGGGGATGTGTGTCCCGGCCTGTGTACGGATACCGTTCTGTCGGCTCGAACGATGAGCGAGTGCATGAGTCGTCATGGGGATCGGGGCCTCCCCCGGTCTTGGGTGGTGCGCCGCGCCCCCTATGGGCGCGGTCGCGGTGGACGAGCGGACGGCTGCGGTCCCTGGAGGACCGCGTCCCGCCGCTCGCGGCAAGACCCGCGAGGGGCCTCGTGCCTGATGGCTTCAGGTCGGCCCCGAAGCCGTACCCTTGTGCCGCAATGGCGGGCTAGGGACGGCGACTAGAACGGCATCCAGTCGTCGGCCCCGACCGCCTCGGGCGGCGACTGGATGGACATGGCGTCCGGCTCCTCGTCGAGGTCAGGGGTTGGCTCGCAGGCACCGAGTGCGGCCTCGGCTCGCGCGTGGGCTCGCGGGTCGCAGACGGCCGACGGCAGGCCCGCCCCCGCGTCGTCGTAGCCCACGAGGTAGCTCTCCAGGTCGTGGCCGTACTGGCGCTCGAACCACCGGCCGTAGGCCCATGCGCTCGCGTGGTGGGTTCGCCAGGTGAGCCCGGCGAACCGGAGCGGCGTCATGTGGTGACGGAGGCACCTCGCCTCAGCGTCCCACGTGACCCGCGAGCCCGTGAGGTAGACCCACTCGGTCATCGGACGCTCGCAGTACCCGTCGGCGAGGCAGGCTCCGTAGCCCGCCTGGTACGACGCCTCGAAGTGCGCGTCGACATCGGGCTCGGGCTGACACCGGCAGAGCAATCGGTTGCACCCGTGACAGAAGTCGCCAGGGCCGGGCATGGATCTCGACATGAGTCTCGGAAAAGAGGATTTCCGAGCGACCTCCGGCCGAGTGTCGGGGCCGCTCTACGCCATCGCAGAGCGGCCCCGGCGACGGGCTCAGGCTGCGCGCCTCGCGCCGTAGCGAGCAGCATCTTGGATTTCGACCACGGGCCGGTGCTCCGTCACCGCCCTGAGGACTTCCGCTGCTCTCTCGCCCGTCGGGACGAAGAACCGGGTACGGAAGGCGTGGACCTCCGCGAAGACCCCGTCGGCCTCCAGTTCGCGCATGGCGGAGTAGTCCGGCCCCACGAGCTCGATCCGAGGCTCGTTCGCCACGCGGCGCACGCGGAGCTGCCAGCCGTTGGCGAGGTCAGCCTCGGCGCCAGCCATGAGGCGCTCCGCCAGCATCTCGGGTGTGATGTCCACGCGGTCGCCCGCGGCACCGAGAGCCTTGAGCGTCGCGCTCAGGTGCTCCGGCATGACGGCCCGGCCGATCATGCGCTCGCCCGCTGGGCCGTGGTCCCCGGCCACGGTAGTCTGTGCTCGGTAGATCCTCGGGTGCCCGGCGATCCGGTCCCAGATGGGGAGGATGGTCCCCGTCACGAGGTGGATGGGCTCGGTGGTGAACTCGGGCGCGGCGTTGACGCCTGCGGCCCACAGCCGCTTCGCCTCGTCCGTCGGAATAGGCTGGTGGACTCCAGACGGACCGTCGGCGGTCCGCTTCCCTCTCGGGTTCAGGTCCGTCTCGTCCATAAGTCGGTTCGACCGCACACCTACCCTGCGAAGCCTGCCGACGATGCGTCCGGTCTCCGTGGTTCGGCTCCCCGCCCGGAAGAGCGCGTAGGGCTGATCGCTCCGGCGGTTCTGCACGAATCCGATCCACTGCCCGAGCTGCTGCGCTTTCTTCGCGAGGAGCCAGATGTCCTCCCACGACGTGATCTCCGTCCGCCGCGTGAGTTCGAGCGTCACGACCTGCGTGGTCGCCCCGGAGCGCTCGTGCGTGTAGACGAGCCGCTCGTCGGTCTTGACCACGCGCTCGGCCCGGATCGTCTCGACGCCCACGTCGAGCGTGCCCGCCTCTCGCGCCGCCTCAGTAGCCTCTTCGAGGTAGCCGTACCACGAGTCGAACACAGCATCCATCGCGCCCGTCTGGAGCGAGAGGAGCCGGTTCAAAAACTTCGGCACCTCGGGGACCGCGCCCACGTTGAGTTGACCGTCCTGGTCCAGGACCTTGATGCCCATTTGCTCCTCCACAAGCGTCGGCGTGACGCCCGAGGCGACCGCCCGGCCCTCGCCCCGGTAGAGGTCCACGAACCAGTTGTGCAGGCTGGCCCGCGAGAGCGGCGTCTCCAGGTTGAACTCGGACGACAGGAGCCCCTGGCTGGCCGTCTGCCGCTGGCCCTTCGTGAGCGCCCCGAGCTGGTCGAGCCGCCGTGCGATGGTGGAGAGGAAGCGGCGCTGAGCCTTGAGGTTGGTCGTAACAAGCACGAGCTCCGGGGGGCACGCCTGGTTGGCGCGGTGGACCCGGCCCATGCCCTGCACGCACCGCGCGCTCGACCACCCCGGCTCGACGCAGTAGAGGACTCGGCGCTGCTGGTTCTTGGCCGCAAGGTCCGAGTGGTAGCTCCGGCCGGTCCCCCCGGCTTGGCTGAACACGAGCACGCGGCGCTTGCCCGCCATGAACTCGTCGGCCTCGGCGTTGCAGGTGCGGCGTGTCCGACGCTCCTCGACGACCTGCTCAATGCCATTGACGGTCTTAGTGACGAACCGCCGTCCCCGGCCGGTCACCTCGGCCACGGCGTCGGGTCCGAAGTGGGCCACGACTTGGTCGAGCACGCCGTGGGGCACGGACACCGCCCCCACCTCCAGCATCAGTCGGTCTCTCACGGCCACAGCCTCTCGTGACTGTACGAAGTCCCCGGCTGCGTTCTTGACGGGCCGCGAGCGCACGCGCCCGTCGTCGTCGAGGTATTCCTCGTAGAGGGTGGTCGGGAAGCTGGCCTCGACAAACTGCAAGAGCTGGTCTCTCGGCGTCACGTCGAGGTCCCGGAGGTCGTCGCCGTTCTTGACGGCCTTCGCGTAGGCCCGTTCCGTCGCCGCCTCCATCGTGGACACCAACTGCACCACGCAGCTCTCGCCCGCCGCCAACCGCGCTTCCATGTCGCGGATCAGGCTTGGCGCGCTCATCGACACGAGCACGTGAAGGAAGAACCGCTGGTGGGCGCCCCAGAACTGGCTGTAGGCTGCGGCCCGCGCCCGGCCGCACTTGTCGGCCTTGGTGACTTCGAGCGCGTCCTGGATGTTGCGGAGGACGACTTGCCACGCCTGGGCGCAGCGGTCGTAGGTCTGGGCCTGGTGCGGCTCCAAGTCGTGGACGAGCGTGCGGTAGTCGACGCCATCGTAGGAGACACTCCGGGCGAGGTAGAGCCCCATCGACTTGAGGTCCTTGGCGACCAACTCCATCGCCGCGATCCCGCCCGCGCTGACTTTCTCGACGAACGCCTCGACGGTCGGGAACGGGGTGCCGCGACCCCAGAGCCCGAGGCGGGCGGCGTAGGCGAGGTTGGCCACCTCGGTGGCCCCGGTCGCGCTCGCATAGACGATGCGCGCGTCAGGGAGCCGGTCTTGCAGATCTACGACGGCCAGTGCCCGCTGGGATGCCTTGCGAATGCCCCTGGCGCCCGCTGTGTCAAGGGCTGCACTGGCGTTGTGCGACTCGTCGTAGACGATGACGCCCTCGAACTCGGACTCCTCTCCCCTACCCGAGAGCCAGGCGATGACCTGCTCCAGCCGGTCGATGCCGGACTCCACGCCGTCGCGTTCGCGGGGCTTGCCCTTGAGGGTGTCGTAGCTCGCGAAGCAGATGCCTTCCGCTCGCTGGATGGGTCCTTTGCAAGCACCCAGGTCGAAGACGAAGTCCACCGGGCCGCCGAGCGCGGTCCAGTCGCGGACGGCGTCGCGCATGAGGTTGCGGTTCTCGGACACCCAGAGCGCCCGGCGGCGGCCCTGGAGCACGTTGTCGAGGATGATCGCCGCAGATTGGCGGCCTTTCCCCACTCCGGTTCCGTCACCGAGAAAGAACCCCTGTCTCGGTCCAGCCTCCTCCCCGCTGCCCGGAAGGTGCTCGGCGTGCGCCGCGCCCGCGCGCGACACGGTTTCGAGCTGTGCGTCCGAGAGGATGCCCTGAGCCACGAGGTGCTCGGGCAACGTCGGGCGATAGTCGCTCTGCGGCGCGCTGGCCGCCGCCATCGCGGACGACTCGACGAGCCGCGTCGGGTGCGGGCACGCGCCGGGGACCCGAACGCTCGGGCGATAGGCGTCGAACACGGACGCTGTAAGCGCGCCGGTCTGGGCTGCCACACCGGCGGTTCCGACCGCCAGAGGCTGGGCGTTCACGAAGGGCCACGCTGAGGTGGGCTGTCGGATCGGGTGAACCTCGGCCCGCGGCTTGCGGAGAGCCGTGCCCAGGTGGGCGATCTTGGGTGCGAGGAGGGCGAAGAGGTCGAGCTGCTCGACCGGGTTGTTCGTCGCCCGTGAGGCGACGTGAGATGCAGAGGGAGCCACGGGTTATCCAGTTGGCTGATGGTGCGGAGCCACGGCCCGGGACACTCCCCGGTGGGCTCCGGCCCGCCGCGTTGACGGGCTCGCCCATCGGCCCGGCATCGCGGCTGGCCGCACTCGTCCTCACCCTCCTTAACCCCCAAGCCCCTTTCATACAGCGGAGTATTTTTCCAATCAGCGGAGCCTTTGGATCAGCCGGGTCCCCCCCTTTTAATCTGCCGCGATGGCGAACGACCTAGGGGGCTGTGATCCGTCGCGAACACAGATCGAGAAAGTAGATGCCGGTCTTACCGATCCAGGAGGCTCGCAGCTAGACCCGGCGGGCCGAAACGCGGCGTCCACGACTGCGGTGCCGGGTCAAGAGATCGGTGTGAACGAATGAATAATCGTGGCCCAGGTCCGACACAGCGAAGAGGCGGTAACCGGCAGCGTACATCTGCGAGCGAAGTCGCCGAGTGCGCTCGGTGAGTGCGCGCCGCTCCGACATGGTCCCAAGAAAATGGTGAACTTCGACGAGCACCTGCCCGATGTCCAACTCACTGGCGAGCACATCCTCGATCACGTCGTACTCCGCACCCTCTATATCCATTTTGAGAACGTCGATGTAGGTGTGGCCACGCTCGGCCATCAGCGTCCCGATACGCCTCACCGGCAGCCAAGCGGTCTCCTTGCCCGTCGTGGCGTGCCCTCCAATGGCCGCAGACATCTCGACCTCAGGGTTCTCCGGGAGGAAGAACTTGGCGTCGCCGTCGGCGCCCGCCACACCAACGGGCGTGAAGCGGAACGCGGTGGACAACTCCTGCTCCTCGACCCAGGCAACCGAGTGGGGCGTCGGGTCGAAGGCCTCCACCTGCACGCCGTATGCTGCGATCAGTTCGATGTCGAACGAGATGTCCTCTCCTACGCCGGCCGAGTAGACCACGCTGTCAGGGCCGAGGGGCTCGCCCCAGACACCGAACGAGCCGTACTCGGAGCCGAGCCACAAAACGGGCAGCGCGACCTCGCGGCGCGCCGCGAGGTCCATGCCGAGCACGGTGTAGACGCTGCGGCGGACAATGCGGGCGTAGCGGCGGACGATGCGAGTCATCGAAGAGATACTGGTTCGCGATTGTTAACGACCTGGCGTCTGGATCGAGAGCCAGGTCGTCACGGCTCTCCGTCGTCCAGTTGCTGAGAGCGCCGGCATCGTTGGCGACGCCAGTTTGAAGCGACGGCCTGCATGCGTCAGGCATGTTTGGATTCGTGGATCTCACCGTACCCAGACGCGAGGGCGGGCGAGGGCACGTCGGAGCGCCGGGGGGCCAGGCGTCGCCGGAGGCGGAGCGTCGGGCGCTCGACCACGTGGTAGAACGCGGCGCCGACGGCCCCGACGGCGACGAGCGACGCCACGACGTGGACCGCTACGGGGACACTCGGAAAAGAGTCGATGACGAGCCGCCGGTACACGTCGAGGGCGACCGTATGCGTCATGTAGACGCTGTACGACGTGAGCGCGGCGCCGCGGACGAAGGACGAGGCGGCGAACACGACGGGGCGCCGGTCGGCGAGGACGACGACGACGGCCAGGAAGGCGACGGCCACGCCCGAGTACGCGAACCGGTTGGCGACGTCGGGCGGAAGCCAGGGGATTGAGGCGACGAACGCGAGGCCGGGGAGCGCGAGCGCCCGCCCCGATCGTCGGAGCCGGGGCCAGAGCTCGGGCCTCCGGTAGTACACGTGGGCCGCAGCGACGCCGAGCGCGAGCCCTTCGAGCCGCATGTGGGTCGCCGTGTAGTGCAGGCCCCACGGCGAAGCGCCATCGGGGACCGTGAGCACGCGGGCCACGAGCGAGAGGAGCGCCGCGGCGCCGAGCGCGAGCGGCACGCCGCCTCGCACGCGCCGCGCGAGTCCGAGCACAAGCGGGAGCCCGAGGTAGAAGTGCTCCTCGATGCAGAGCGACCAGCTCACGCCCCAGTACGGCATCCCGGTGTAGTTCTGGGCGAACACGAGGTAGCGCCAGTCGAACGGGTCCGCGTCGGCCGTGAACACGTCGCGGAGGCCCCAGACGACGACGAGCGCGATGAGGTAGGGCGGGATGGTGCGGAGCCAGCGCCGCGCCCAGAACCGGCCGACCTCGACATCGCCGTAACGGCCGAGCTCGCGCCAGTAGAGCCCGCCGACGAGCCAGCCTGAGAGCACGAAAAAGAGGTCGACGCCGATCCATCCCGACTCGAACACGCGGGCCGCTCCGGGACCGACATCGAGGATGCCCTCGCCGACCATGTTGACGGGGACGACGAGCGCGATAGCGACGGCGCGGAGCAGGTCGAGGTTGGCGACGCGCGAGGCGGCGGCGTCCATACGCGGTTCGGGGGGAGCGCGGAAGGTGCTCCGGGCTCCCTGTGCCGAACCTGTCCGTCGCCTTAAATCCTTGTCAGGTAGTCATATCCCTGCGTTTCGCCGCCCACGCCGACAGGGCTGGCAACGCCGTCACCTGGGCGATGGGGAGCAGGCCGACGTCGTAGCCGGCCACGCGGACTGTCGGCATCCGGTCGGTGTAGCGCCAGAGGCCGAGGCGCTGCGCGGCCCATTCGAGTCCGACGGCCGCCACGAACCCGACGCCTACAAGTGCGGCGGTCCCGGCGGGCGAAAGACGCCGGACGGGCTGGCGGCCGACGAGGCGCTCGGCGACGGCCGACACCCCGAAGTTGATCGCGACGTCGCCGGCGGTGGCCGCCGCCATGAGCGCGTCGTGCTTGGACTCCGGCAGGCCCGTCATGTCGTAGAACGGGGGGCACTGGGCATACTCCCAGGCGCCGTGAAGGGCGGCGGACCAAAGAGCGAAGCGGGTGTTGCGTGTCATGGGAGTGGGGGTGCGCCGGCGCCGAGGTAGACGCCGCCAAAGAAGAACGAGCGGTCGGTGTCTATGGGCGCGTGGCGGTAGAGCGCGGGGCGGAGGTCGCGGCGGGCCATCTCCCACGTCTCGCCGAGCGGGGCGGCGACGGCGAACGCCGCCCGCTGGACGAGCCCCGGCCAGCGGCGGGGGATGCGGAAGTCGAGTACGGCGATTCGCCCACCCTCGGCGAGAGATCCGACGGCGCGCGCGATGACGGCCTCGGGGTCCGGCATCATCGAGAGCGAGAACGTGGCGAGGACGCGGTCGGGCGTGCCGAGGTCGGCCAACCGCGCGTCGGCATGTACCAGCTCGACCTGGGGCAGCCCGCGCGTCCGCTGGCGGGCGCGGCCGAGGGCGCCCGAGGAGACGTCGAGGCCGACGACACGCCCCTGCTCCCCCACGGCGCGGGCGAGGAGCGGGAGGTTGCGGCCCGTCCCACACCCGACGTCGAGGACAGTCTGGCCAGGGCGGACGCCGAGCGCCCTGACGGCGTGGCGCCGGTAGGCGCCAGACCGGAAGCCGACCCCGGCGAGGGCCGCGAGCGCGAGGTCGTACCCCCTCGCCGTCCGGTCGTAGACCGCTCGGACGCGGTCGGTCCAGGGGTCGGGGGCTGCGTCAGGCATCGCCAGAGGCGTCGGTGAGGAGCCCGGCGAGGACGGCACGGTCCCGCTCAAGCGTGGCGGTTTGGGCCTCGACCGCCACGAGCCGGGCCTCTGCGCGCTGGCGGACGGCGCGGCGCACCGCGCCGAGTGGGGCCGTCACCAGCGCGTCGGGGACGGGGAGCCCGAGCGCGTGGGCCGCCGTCAGCAGGCGGTCCCGCTCGGCGACATCGGAGGCGCTCGGTTCTGGGTGGTCGTCCGGTCTCACGGGCCTAGGAGGCGATCGCAATCGTGCCCCGCTGCATGTCCATGCCGCAGACGAACTCGACCTCGCCAGCCTCCGCCGGCGTGAACTCGACGGCGACGGGCTCGCCGAGGGGGAGGTCCGTGGTCGGGACGTCGTAGGCCGGGATCGTGATCTGGGACGAGCACTCGCCCTCGACGGTCCGCGTGAAGACGAGGCGGGCGGGGACGCCGGCCTCGAGGGCGATCTGGCGGGGTTGGTAGCCCATCCGCCCGGCCTCGATCTCGATGACCTGGACGCCGTCGACCATCTCGGGCGAGGCGGCCTCTCCGTCGGCGGAGGCAATGTGCTCGTGCTCGGCGCCATCCATCTCGGTGCCGTCGGGCATGGTGTGCGTCTCGCCGGTGGCCTCGGCGACTGTCTCGGGCGTGTCGGGTCGCTCGTCCGCGCCGTCGGCGCAGGCGGCGAGGGTGAGCGGGGCGGCGAGGAGAACCGCGAGGGCGGTGCGGCGGGGGAAAGAGCGGGTCATGGTGCTTGGGGTGTTGAGGAGTGAATCGCGGGGAGCGAGGGGTAGTCGGGGAGGACGAGGTCGGGGAGTTCGGACCCGGCGGCGTCAGCGTCTGCACGGGCGGTGTCCGCGGTCGTGGCGTCCGGCACAGGCGGCGGGGGTGGCGAAGGAGCGTCGGAGGCGCGTGAGGCGCGGCCCGTCCACAGGGGCCCGCTCTCACGCGCGTGGGGGAGGCGGACGACGAGGGCCGGGTCGAGCGGGCGGCCGTCGGCGTCGCGGACCTCGAAGTGGAGGTGGGCGCCGGTCGAAACGCCGTCGCGCCCGGGGCGTCCCCCGCTGGCGCCGAGGGCGACGCCGCGCGCGACACGGAGCCCGGGCCGGAGCGCGGCGTCGACAGAAGCCAGGTGGGCGTAGCGCGTACGGACGGGCGAGCCGGGTCCCCTCCTTCCGATCCCGTTCGGGTGGTCGACCTCGACGACGAGCCCGTAGCCGCGCTGGCGGCCGACGCTCCGGATCGTACCCGGCGCGACGGTCCACACGGCCGTACCGGCGGGGACCGCGATGTCGACGCCGTTGTGGTGGCGCACGAGGCCCGAGACGGGATGGACGCGCGGGCCGAACGGCGAGCTCACGGGACCCTGCACCGGCCCCATCGGCAGACGGCGCGTGACCGGGGCCTCTGGCGGCAGACCTTCTCGCGGCGCGCCATCGACGCGCGGCGCCGGGGCCTCCGCCAAAGGTGGGACCGGGGCCTCTGGCGGGGACCCGAGCGCTCGGTCCTGCGAGGTCAGGCGCTCGGCGGTGAAGCCCGAGACGAGGAGGGCAGCCACGACGGCCGCAGTGCGGAGCGGCGTCATGGCGCGGGCGGGGCGTCGTGAGCGCGGGCCTCTGGCGCCCGAGGCTCGAGCGCGAGGTCGCCAGAGGCCGGGAGGCTGTCGCCACCGGCCTCGTCGCGGAGCTGGCGGCGGAGGCGGCGGCCCTGGACGACGGCGTAGAGCGCCGGGATCATGATGAGCGTGTGGACCGTCGAGGTCACGAGCCCGCCGACCATCGGCGCGGCGATCCGCTGCATGATTTCGGCGCCCGTCCCAGTCCCGATCATGGCTGGGGTCAAGCCCAGGATCGTCGTGAAGACGGTCATCAGCTTCGGCCGGACGCGGTCGACGGCGCCCTCCTCCAGGGCCGCCTTCAGGCGCGGGACGCTCGTGAGCCACCCGCGCTCGCGGTAGCGCGCGACGGCCTCGTCGAGGTAGACGTGCATCACCACGCCGGTCTCGGCCGCAAGACCTGCTACCGCAATCATCCCGACGCCGACGGCGATCGAGAAGTTGAACCCGAGCGCGAGCATGAGCCAGACGGCGCCGACGACCGCGAACGGGAGCGGGATCATCAAGAGCAGCGCCTCCTCCGCGCTCCGGAAGTGGAGGAACAGGAGGAGGAACACGACGGCGAGCGTGATCGGGACGAGGACCGCGAGGCGGCGGTTGGCCCGCTCCATGTACTCGTACTGCCCGCTCCACCGGATCGAGTAGCCGGGGGGCAAGTCCACGGCCGCCTCGACCGCCGCGCGGGCGTCCTGGACGTACGTCCCGACGTCGGCGCCTTCGTCCAGGTCGACGTAGACCCAGGCGTTGGGGCGGGCGTTCTCGGATTTCACCATCGGCGGCCCGTCGACGAACTGGAACGTCGCCAGCTCGCCGAGCGGGACCTGGGCGCCGCCGGGCGTCGGCACGAGCACCTGGCGGAGCGCCGGGAGGTCGTCGCGGAGGCCGCGCGGGTAGCGGACGTTGACGCCGTAGCGCTCGAGCCCCTCGACGGTCGTCGTGACGGTCATGCCACCGACGGCCGCCTGGAGCACGTCCTGGACGTCGCCCGACGTGAGCCCGTAGCGGGCGGCGGCGAACCGGTCGACCTCGACGTCGAGGAAGCTCCCGCCCATGACCCGCTCTGCGAAGGCGCTCCGCGTGCCCGGCAGCGCCGAGACCGCCCGCTCGACCTGCTGGCCGAGCCGCTCCAGCGTCTCCAGGTCCTCGCCGGCGATCTTGACCCCGACCGGCGTGCGGATGCCGGTCGCGAGCATGTCGATCCGCGTCTTGATCGGCATGGTCCAGGCGTTCGTGAGGCCGGGAAACCGGATGGCCGCGTCGAACGCCCGCGTGAGGCTGTCGCGGTCGACGCCGTCGCGCCACTCGCTCTCGGGCCGGAGAATGATCGTCGTCTCGAGCATCGAGAGCGGGGCCGGGTCCGTCGCCGTCTCGGCGCGGCCGGCCTTGCCGAACACGCGCTCGACCTCGGGGAAGGTGGCGAGGATGCGGTTCGTCTGCTGAAGGACCTCCTTCGCTTCCTGAGGGGACACCCCGGGGAGCGTCGTCGGCATGTAGAGCATGTCGCCCTCCCACAAGGGCGGCATGAACTCGGACCCGATCTGGGGGAACGGCACGTAGGTCTCGCCCAGGAGAAGCCGCTGGACTGGGAGAAGTGTCGCGAACAGGAGCGAGAACCCCACCAGCAGCACGGCCTTCGGGTGACGGAGCGTTCCGCGGATGACGGGCCGGTAGGCCCGGAGGAAGACGCGGGCGACGGGGTTCTGGGCCTCGCTCCGGATCTTGCCCTTGACGAACGCGACCATGAGCGCCGGGACGAGCGTGACCGCGAGCACCGAGGCCGCCGCCATCGAGAACGTCTTCGTGAGCGCGAGCGGCCGGAAGAGGCGGCCCTCGACCTGCTCGAGCGTGAAGACCGGCAGGAAGCTCACCGTCACGATCAGGAGCGCGAAGAACAGCGACGGCCCGACCTCCTTGGCCGCCTCGATGACCGCACGGACGCGCTCCGAGTCCGCCAGCGCGGGCGGGTCGCCCGAGGGCGCGGCGCCGTCGCCCGCCCCGCCCGCGGCGCGCTTGGCCTCGCGCGCCCGCTCGATGTGCTTGTGGGCGTTCTCCACCATGACGAGCGAGGCGTCGACCATCACGCCGATGGCGATGGCGATCCCGCCCAGGCTC